>JABUFB010000014.1 GCA_013314775.1 Armatimonadota bacterium
GCGAAGGTCGAGCGTCCTGCTCGACAGGCCGTTGGTCGTTCGGCCCCGGGTTGGTGCCCCGGGTTGAAACCCGGGTTGTGCCCCGCGCTGAAGCACGGGGCTAGAGGCCTGCGGCCGGGCGTCCTGAGGGACGCGAAGGTCGAGCGTCCTGCTCGACAGGCCGTTGGTCGTTCGCCGTTGCCGTCCAGCCCCGCAGGGGCGTAAGCCCTTTGCCACCAGCGTGAGCTGGTGGAACCAGGTATCCCCCTTTGATTTTCCAGGAGCCCCCGAAGGGGGTGGCATTGGACTGCCCGGGAACGGCCGGCGCGGTACAAGCTCGCACCCCTGAAACGGCGTAGGGCTGGTGGACGGTCCGCTTACGCGAGACGCGCGATGATCTCGCGGACCCGGGCAGTTGCCTCCCGAACAGCCTGCCCGACCGGCAGAGACAAGCCCGTTCCCGGCAGGTCTTCCGCCGGCTGCACCAGCACAAACCACAGGTCCGGCAGGGGAAATGCCAGGGCACCCACGTCTAGTAGATCGGCGAGGGTCCCCGGCAGGTCCGTTGCGGATGCGGCGGCGTCCTCAAGTTCGGCGGCCTTCAAAACAGTGACCGTGCCGGGCTCCGCGCCAGTAGCCGCCGCGGTGATGATAATCGCCGCATCCAGGCCGCGGAGGTCCGCAAGCAGGCCGATCCCGGCGGACCGTGCTTCGGAAGTCTGGACATGCGGCGGCAGGCCCTCGCCTACCAGCGCGCGTAGGGCCACTAAGCCCACGCCCTGGTCGCGGCGGTATTCATTGCCTACTCCGAAAAGCCCAATTTGCGGTGCACCGTCGGTCAATGTCGTCAACTCCGTCCGTAAGATTTGTGGTCCATACGGTATTCACCGTTTCCGCTCCGTTGGCCTCTGCGCAAAGGACTCCCGTGGAGTTCCGGAGAACCTGAGTGGAACAATATTGTCAGGGGCCATCGCGGCCCGGGATGGTGAACAGGCATGAAATGGATGATTCTCGCGCTCATCGCTGGGTGCGTATTCGCGCAGGAGGGTGAGAAGGTGGGCAAGCGACCTTACGAACTGGACTGGGCAGGGCGGATGGAGGACGACAACCCGCCGCTGGTGGATTTCGAGGACATGACCGGCTGGCGCGTGGAGACGGAGAACGCCGAAGCCACCTTCATCCGCACCCGCGAGGAGCAGATCTGGGGTGACTACGTTGCGAAACTCACGTACCGGGCAACTGGCAATGCCCCGACCGTGCGCATGCTGCCGCCCACGCCGATAGCCATCGCAGAGAGCTTCGATGCGGTGACCATGTGGATCTACGGGAACAACTGGGCGTGGGAGTCCGACACCAGTACCCCAAGGGTGAATGTGTTCGTGGATTTCGAGGACAGTGCCGGGAACCCCATCCGGGTGCACCTCATCACGGTGCGCTGGCGCGAGTGGTTCCTGTGCCACAAGCGCCTGACGCCCGAACAGATTCAGCAGGTGAAGGCCGGGGCGAAGTTCGTAGGCTTCACGGTGACCGGCGGAAGCAACAAGGCGGACCGGTTCATCTACCTGGATAACCTGGCGGTGTTCACCGAGAAGTTCGAGCGCCTGAGCTTCGCGCCGCGTGCGAAGCGGGGAATCGACCTGTTCCCCGGGCAGGATCCGGGTGTGAATACGGGGCCGGGAAAGCTGCCTTTCCCGACCCGCCCCCAGACGATTCTGCCTTCGAACCTGACTGAACAGTTTACGACCAGCGTGCGACGGGACGGCGAGGCCTTTGTGTTCGAGTACGCGGGCGATGACGGCCGGCTCATCTACCGCCTGCAGCCCGAGACCGGGACGTGGAGCGATGTCACCGCGCGGTGGAACGGCGGCGCGGTCATACAGCCCTGCGTTGAAGGCGGCGCGCGCTTGAGCGTCGATGGGAAGGCTGTGCTGCCCGGATCCCGCCAGCACCTGGAAACCCGGCTGGACGGAGATAAGGTGGTGTCCCGCTGGCGCTATACGGAAGGAGATGTCTCGGCGGAGATTGAGTACACCTATCGCCTGTGGAACAAGTCGATGGTGATCGATACTGTTGCGCGCGGGGGGAATGTGGCTGAAGTGCGCTACGGCTACGCGCTGGGCCTGGACAATGCGCGGCTGGTGACCAACCCCTTCTACACCTGCGATGCGGGAAGGCCGGCGGTGGTGGTGTCCGGTACAGTGGATGATCCGCTGTTCGTGACTGGAAACACTGACTGGTATTTGTCCAATGCTTCGACGCCTTTCAGCGAGAACAGCCTGAAGGATGGGAAGGTAGTCTACAACGGAGGAACGCGGTACATCGCGAAGACCAACGGGGAGCGCAATGACTGTTACGAGCGGTTCTTCGTAACCGTTTCGCCGCGTTACGAAGAGATGCTGCCCACGGTGGACAACCCGGTCTCGCCCTGGAAGCATATCACCGGCACCCGGCTCTGGCGCGCCCACGGGGCAGGCAATCGGGACAGCGACAAAGCGTACTGGCGGAGGGTACACCGTTACGGGATGACCGAGGTGGTGGTGACTGACCACGAGACCATGTGGCGCGACGGCGGCGAAAGCTTCACATTCCGCACCAAGGCCGCGCCGGGCAAGGGCGGCGATCAGGGCGCATATGAGTACGCCCGGGTCATGCAGGACGAACTCGGGTTTGTCTACGGGCCTTACAACAACTTCACGGATTTCGCCCCGGTGAACGAGTATTGGAGCACGGACATCGTGGGGCGCACTCCGGACAATCAGCTTCAGCACGCCTGGGCGAGGTGTTACGCACCCAAACCGGCGCGGGCGGTGGAGTACTGCGAACTGCTGTCGCCGATCAATGATGATAAGTACGAGTTCAGCACCGCGTACTGTGACGTGCACACGGCCGTCACTCCCTGGAGCCGCACGGACTACGACTACCGCGTTCCTGGGGCGGGCACCTTCGGCGCGGTCTTCTACAGCTACGGCGAGATCATGTTGCTACAGAAAGCGGCCTGGGACGGCCCCGTCTATTCCGAGGGCAACAACCACTTCCTCTACTGCGGCCTGACCGACGGCAATTATGGACAGGACCAGCGGTATACTCAGACCAACAAGCCTTGGCTGGTGGACTTCGACCTGCGCAAGCTGCACGACCTGTGCTGCAACTTCGGTATGGGTAACCCGGAGATGTTCTATGGGCGCGACGAATCTCCGGGGATCACCAGAGAAGAGCGCGATGCTTGGGTGGACCGGTTCCTTGCGGCAACCGTAGCCTTCGGACACCCGGGGTTCCTCACCTTCGAGGGGGGATATCACAACGCCCTGCGCAGTTATTACATGCTCCAGCAGCTGCACAGCCGCTACTGCCTGGCCAGTGCGGAGGAGATCCGCTATGCGGACGCTGGTGGCAATCTACTGGACACCACCCGCGCCGTGGCGTCGGGCGCTTTCGAGCGTTCGCAGATCGTGACGCGGTACTCGGACGGCACGGTGACGGCGGTCAACGGGAGCCGCACCGAGCGTATGAAGGTGACGGCGTATGGCCGCGATCTAGACCTGCCGCCCGCCGGGTATGTGGGCTGGACGAGTGATGGGCAGATCGAGGTGCGCAGCGAAGACCCACGTGGGCACCGGTGCGACTACGCGGTCACCCCCGCTTACCTGTATGTCGACGGACGGGGGAAGTTCATGCGCTTCGAGAAGGCCGGCGGCAACGGCATCGGCATCTGCCGGGTCCTTGGGGAAGGCAAATACGAGCTGATCCCCTACGAGGGCGCCGAGTGCGGGTTCGCCGTGGATGGGGTGAGAGCCACCGCGCTGGGCTACGAGCGGAATGAGATTGGTCCGGCCGAAGTGCGCAAGTCCCGAGGGCTGACGTACGTCATGCCGGTAGAGGGAGCCTTTAGCTATATCCTCGAAACCGGGGCGGCGGGCGGCGAAGAACTGGTGTGCCGGAGGGACGAGGTGGTGCCCGGCGAGACCGTGACCGTGCAGGGCGTGCAGGCCCACGAGCTGCGAATCCCGGTGGACGCGAAAATCGGTGCCCGCATCTGGCGGGAGTTCGAGGGCAAATGGATTGACTTCACCGTGGTTCCACTGGCTGAGAGTGAACTTGTGCTGGACGGGAACACTCTCAACCTGCGCCTGCGGAGCAATCTGCCGTCGGCGCGGGTGGTGACCGCGACGCTGGGCGAGATTTCCAGGACCGTGGAACTCGCGCCCGGGGAGTGGCAGACGGTTTCGTTCGACCTGGGGGAGCCGGAAGGCGAGAGTGCAGAGATCGTCCAGATTCGCCTGAGTGCGGGCGAGCTTGCCCAGACGATCGAGGCCGGCATGACCGTGGGTCTTGGGACGGTGAAGGTCGCCGACCTCCCTGAACGCTGGCGTGTGGGAATGGCGCTGCGGGGGCAGCCCGAGACCGGGGAGTTCGGCGAGACCCGGGCCAGCGTCAGCTGGGGCACCCGGACGGCAGGGCAGGAGAACCGGGCCGGTCACCTCATGCACCCGCCCTATGTAGGCGGCGTTGGATACGTCTTCGTGGAGTATGAGCCAGTGCAGTTGCCGGTTGCTCCCGCCTCGGCGTTCCGGGCGTATGTCTGCAAGGGTGATGGGAGCGACCCGGGCGACGGGATCCTGTACAAGCTGGCAGTCATCGATGAGGCAGGCGTAGAGACGGTGGCAGCGCAGCAGGTGCACACCCAGCACGCGTGGTTGCCCTTCGAAGCGGACCTCTCCCGTTGGGCCGGGCAGAGGGTGCGCCTGAAGCTCATCGCCGACGTGGGTGATGGCGATGACTCCTCGGGTGACTGGGCCGGATGGGCTGATCCGGTGATCGAGACGCTAAAGCCCCTCCTGACTCGGCGGCTGGAAGCAGACATCGACCTGTATCGGCGCGAGCCCGGTCCGTATCCGGTGTCCGGCCTGACGGTGGAAGACCTGCGGGCAGCCAGGCGCGGGTGGTTGCGGTATGACGGCATGGGCCTTTCGGGCACAGGCGACCAGTACGGGAGCTTCGCGGTGTTGAATGGGGTGGAGCTCGGGAATATGGCACCGGCCGGGGGACAGGAGACCCGGAATATCTGGGCCGAGAACGTGGCGGTACCATTGACTCCCGAGGCCATCGCGACACTGGGGTTCCGCAACAGGTTCGAGCTGCGCAATCCGGGCCGCGATTACTTCAAGGTGCGGCGGTTCTGGATTGAGCTGGAGCTCGCCGACGGCCGAAAGTGTTCCTCGCAAATCTCCACGGCCACCTTCACTCAGCCACCTGGATGGCCGTATGCCGAGGGCATCGGGGTGCCCCACGGTCAGAATATCGCGCAGGACATCTGGTTCGCGCGGTAGGCGTCAACGATCGGCTGCGCACATCTCCAGGAGCGTCTCCTGGACCGCGAGATCGTGTCCCGGCGCGAAATCCGGCTCCTTCCGGCCGCGGATGCAGTCGGCGAATTCGCGCAGGTCCCGGATATGCCTGGGCAGAGGGTTGATTGGTGCGCTCTGCCAGCCCTGTCGATACTGCTCCCAGGGCTGGTCGAGATGCAGCATGACCTCGGGCGGCTCCATGGGCTGGATCACCACCGTCCCCGTGGTGCCGTAGACTTCGAAACTGCGGTTCTGGAGGGCTCCTGACTCCATGGCGCAGGTCTCGATGGTGGCGAAGGCGCGGTCGTATTCCAGGACGGCGAGGGCGTTATCAGTGTATCTGCGAGAGGGGTCATGGTGGCGGCCGAAAAAACCTGTAGCGGTTCCCGGACGGCCCAGGAGCGCCAGGATCAGGTCCAGGTAGTGGCAACCCAGTTCAAACAACATTCCCCCGGGGAGCGTGCCCACCTGGGGCATGTGGTGCTCGTAGCCGGCGCGCTCCCACGAAATGCGGCCACGAATGGACACGATGTCGCCCAGCGCCCCGGCGTCATGAAGGCGGCGGATCAATTCGAAGCCCGCGTTGTAGCGCATGATGTAGCCCATCTGGATGCGCAAGTGGCGCTCGGAGGCCATGCGGTGCAGTTCCACGAAGGGTTCCAGCGCCAGCCCGGCGGGCTTTTCCAGCAGCACGTGCTTGCGGTGCTCGACGGCCGCAAGAGCGAGATTCAGGTTCTCCGGCACCTGCCCGTCCACGATGACGCCGTCTATACGGTCGGCGCTCAGAGCCTCTTCGAGGGAATTGTAGATTACCAGGTTCCGGTGGTAGTCGGCCCATTCGGTGCAACGTCGGCGGGCAAGCTGGCTGTCGGCGTCCCAGACGCCAACGAGTTCGACCTCGTCAACCATCGCCGCGGCTCGTGCGTTGCCGTGGGAATGTGCATGCGACAGGCCCAGCATGATCAGACGTACCGGCATCGAGCAGGTCCCCTTCCGTTTGCCCGACAGGAGGCGGCTACGCTTGCAAGTATGCGCTCTTGGAAGGCGCAATTCCTCCCTCGGCGTCATGACTTGTGGTCAAACTTTCTACCACCTGCGGCGGCGGCAGGCTATAATGACGGGCGCAGACACGCCGGCCCATGGGTAGCCTTCGGGCGAGCTGACCCGCTATCCGTGAGCCCTCCTGCACTTGCTTCGTATCAGTCGCAGAGCGCTGCCGTCACCGGCGCCAACCCGGAGGTCCTCTGCCAATGGATATGTCCCGAGTGTCAACTTGCAGTTACCCACTGCGGGAACGCAGCCTGGATGACGCTATCCGTATTCTCACCGATTGCGGGTTTACAAACATCGATCTGTGGGGCCGGTCTCCCCATTTCTCCATCAACCCGCAGGAAGTGAAGCCCAAAGACATCGAGGCCACGGCGGCAAAGTATGGGGCGAAGATCGCGAATCTGGGCACCTATCCCGGACGGGATTTCGCCAACGCCGACCGACAGGCCCGGCACACCGAGATGATGGGCATGACCCGAACCATCGACCTCGCTGCGCGTTTCGGCGCCCGGTCGATCCGCGTCCTGCCCGGTGAGAGCGATGCGCGGGACCTGGTGAAGCATCTGGTCAGGCCGTTCCGGCAGTCAGCGGTGTACGCGGCGTCCAAGGGCATCTTTCTGGGGATGGAAAACCACGCGGGCAGCATCGCGGGGGACCCCGATCTGTGCAGGCGGCTGTGCGTGGATGTGGACAGCCGCTTCTTCGGCGTCCTGTATGAGCCCTGCAATCTGCTGCACGGCAGAGTGGATTACCGCGAGGCCTTCGAAACGTTCAAGGACCACATCGTCCATGTGCATATCAAGGATGGTCGATGGGTCGGCGACAAGTTCGAGCGCTGCCACCTGGGCGACGGCGATGTGGATGTGGCCTGGATTGTGGAAGCGATGGAGGGCATCGGCTACACCGGCTATTACGCGCTGGAGTACGAACTGACGGATATCGAGCCCATCGAGACGGGCTTGCCGAAGTGGCGGGAGTATTTCCTCAAGGCTACCGCACACATCGGTTGAGTTGTTTCGCACTGCACGAACACACGTCGGCCGGACAAGAGGAGGAGTTCCCATGCGAACCATGGTGCTGGTGGTGGCTGCCGTGACTTGTGCGTCTGGGTTCCCCGCGACCGTATTGACTATTGACGATTTCGAATATGCCGACGTTGCTGCGGCAAGGGCAGCGTGGGTACAGGCGGAACGATCAGAGCCTGTTGAGCTGATGGCCCGCGACACCGAAGATGGCGGCAGGACGGCGCTGAAGATGCCCTGTAACTTCACCCTGCCGCAGTACGCCGAAAGCAGCAACAACCCGCGGGCGGTGTACGACCGCAAGGTCAATCTTGACCTCACCAACTACGGCTCTATCGTGTTCGACTTCTACTGCGAAGACCCGGCACCGATCCGCAACTGCACCCTCTACTTCCACTCGGCCGCAGGCTGGTACGGCCGGGGGTTCACTCCGGCGAAGGGCTGGAGTCGGGTGGTGCTCGGGAAAGCCGAATTCAGCACCGAAGACGAGCCGGGTGGCTGGGCAAGTGTGGACACCATTCGCATCTGCGCCTGGCAGGGGAAAGCCGCAGATACGTTCTGCGCCATCGACAATCTCCATGCGCGGACCGAAGACATCGCGCTTGTGGGAGGCGGTGCGCGAGGCCCCGAGGGAGGGACGGCGCAGCAGTGTGTGGAGGACTGGGGTGCCTGGCTGTCGACAATGGGGGTTCCGTACGGGTCATACACGGAGGAGGATGTGGCTGCGGGAGTGCTGAGCACCCAGAAACTGGCGGTGTTCCCATACAACCCGGGGATGAGCGACGAGACAGTCGAAGCGGTCGAGAAGTACGTGGCGGCGGGTGGGAAAGTGGTCATGGTCTACAGCATCCACCAGCAGTTTGCGGCGCTACTGGGAGTTGGGCCGTTGACCTACATGCGGAGGGAACGCGAAGGCCAGTTCGCGGACATCGTCTTCGATCAGGAAGCGCTGGAGGGAGTCCCGGCCACCGTCGCACAGGACTCGTGGAACGTGAATGTGCCCACGCTCGGACCCGGCGTGAAGACGGTCGGCTGGTGGCAGGACCGGGACGGGGTGAAGGGAGAGCCGGCGGTTGTGGTGGGTGAGAACGGCGCGTACATCGGCCATATTCTCACCAGCGCGGACAACGAGAACAAGCGTCTGCTGGTGCTGGCGCTCGTGGGGCATTTCGTGCCGGATGCCTGGAAGGAGGCTGCAGCGAAGGCCCTCACTATCGCAGGCACTATCGGGCCCTTCAGGGACCGCGGGGCCCTCGAAGAGTACCTGCGCACCATGGCCGACAAGGTGAAGGCTACCGCCGAGATCCGCCGGTTGCTTGGCGTCGCTGACCAGGAGAAGCAGGCGGCTGCCGAGGCACTCGCGGCAGAAGAGTACCCGGAAGTGCTGCACCGGGCGGCGGCCATGAGAACCGCGCTTTCGGCGGCCTATCAGCATGCCCACGTCTCGCGGGATGGTGAGTTCCGGGCGGTGTGGAACCATTCGGGCACCGGCGACTGTGGCAGTTGGGACGAGGCCATGCGCCTGCTGTCCGAGGCAAACTTCAATGCGGTTGTGCCGAACATGTGGTGGGCCGGTCTTGCACATTACGACAGTGAGTACCTGCCACATTCGAAGACCTTCGAGGAGAAGGGCGATCAGATCGCCCAGGCCGTGGAAGCCGGAAAGAAGTATGGAATTGAGGTCCACCCTTGGAAAGTAAACTGGAACCTGTCAAACGCTCCGAAGGAGTTTGTGGACAAGCTGCGGCAGGAAGGGCGCTTGCAGGCTCGTGCCAATGGCGAAGAGCGCGCGTGGCTGTGCCCATCGCACCCGGACAACTTCAAGCTCGAACTGGACACCATGCTGGAAGTGGTACGCAAGTATGATGTGGACGGCGTGCATTTCGACTACATCCGATATCCAGACGGCGATAGCTGCTACTGTGACGGCTGCCGGGAGCGATTCGAGGCGCAGATCGGCCAGAAGGTCGCAGACTGGCCCGCGGACTGCGTGAGCGGGAAGCTCCGCGAGGAATGGCGACAATTCCGCCGCGACCAGATCACCCGGTTGGTGCGCGCCACTGCCGAACAGGCACGGCAGATCAAGCCACATATACAGATCTCGGCTGCGGTCTTCGGCAGCTACCCGGAGATCCGGAACTCCATCGGACAGGACTGGGTGCTGTGGTGCCGCGAGGGCTGGCTCGACTTCGTCTGCCCCATGAACTACACCGAGAGCGACACGTACTTCGAGAATATCGTCAAGCGGCAGGTGGGTTATGTGGGCGGCGTGGTGCCCCTGTACACGGGAATCGGGCACTGGCGCATCCCTGATGACCAGGCCATTGGCCAGATGGCGATGTCGCGTGAACTGGGTGCCGACGGGTTTATCCTCTTCAACATGGGAGAGACCCTGGCGCGAAAAGGGCTGCCTGCCTTCGGGACTGCCATCACCAGCGAGAAGGCCGTGCGTCCCCACAATGCTCCAATCGTCCGTTTCTCATCGCCCGCGGATGATGAATCCCAGATCGTAGAGTTCGGCGGCGACTCAGCGCAGATCACCGCGCGGGTGCAATCGATGGGTCCGCACCGGGTAGCGCCCCAGTCGATGAGCGGCAGGTTCGTGATGGAGACCATGGGCGGCGAAGCGATCAGGGAACTAGGCGACCTGCCGGCAGTGGGCGATCAGGTGACCCTGACCGTGACCCGCATCGATGAGCCGTTCCGTATTGCGGTCAAAGGCGAGTTCACCCTTGCGGACGGGACGAAGCAACCCTTCATTCGCCGCAGCCGGCCGTACCAGTTCGCGCAGTGAGAGCGGCGGAGCCGCCGGATGGGACCGTCAGCCATCGATCACGAGTCGGGGCCCGATGACCCCTCCGGGGGACCACCGGGCACCCATGAGACCAGAGGACTGGACGTCGCCATGACCAAGATGAGCTGGAACGCAATGCTCTCCGTGCTCGGAGTGGTGCTCATGTCCGGGACGATGTCCTTTGGCATGACCGCAGAGGTGAAGGATCATGCGGGTTCGCCGATGATCCACATTGACGGGCAGCCCGTCAGCCCGCTGATGTTCTTCGGCTGGGCGGACGGTTCCGGGCCCCACGTGGAGCGCATCGGCACCGAATGGCGAGAATACCACTACACCTTCATCGCTCCGGAGACCACGAAAGGGGATTCGGGCATCCATTTCCGCGTGGGCGGCGACGGCCCGGGGACGGTCTGGGTCGACAACATCAAGCTGTATCCCGGTGAGAAGGTGGACGAGCCGACCGTGAATCTCGTCCGGCAGGGGGACTGGGAGGGCGCCCGCGAGGAGATCAGCAAAGACTGGACCCTGTTCCAAGCCCAGTATGCCGGTGCAAAGGCCGTGTGGACACTGGACCCGGCCACGAAGGTCAGCGGCGAGCAGAGCCTGCGCATCGACATTGAGCATGCCGGCGAAAACACCATGCACCTGCACTTCTACCAGACCCGGCACAGCGTCCAGGAAGGCCAGAAGTACACGTACTCGCTGTGGATGAAGGCGGACCGTCCACGCACAGTGGACTTTATGGCTCTGCACATTGGGGAGCCGTGGACAATCTACGGCGGCGTGAGCTCTGTCTACCAGAACCAGGTCGCGCTTGCGCGGGAAGCCGGAGTGCGCACGTACTCTTTCGGCATTCCCATGCCCTGGCCCAAGCCGGGCGAGGATTACAATTTCGCCGGGGTGGACCGCGCGATCCAGGCGACCCTCGCGGTTGACCCGGACGGTCTGCTCCTGCCGCGTTTCGGAATGGCGCCTCCGGCCTGGTGGCTGGACGAGCACCCGGACGCGCGAATGCTCTTTGACGACGGGAGGACCGAGGGTTTCTCGGTGGCCTCCCAGGAATGGCTCGCGGATGCGCTGGTGCACCTGCGGGCGCTGGTGAATCACTGCGAAGAGAAGTTCGGAAGGAACATGCTGGGTTACCACCCGTGCGGGCAGCACACGGGGGAGTGGTTCTATGAGCGCTCCTGGGAGCCGCGCCTGAGCGACTTCTCGCCGGCGATGAAGCGGGGGTTCGCTCGGTGGCTGGAGCGCAAGTATGGTGATGTGCAGGCGCTGGCTCAGGCTTGGAACAGGCCTGGCCTCACCTTCGATCACGTGACCGTCCCCACCCCGGAGGAGCAGCTTTCCACCAGTTACGGCCTGCTGCGCGACCCGGTGAAGGAGCGGGCGGTTGTCGACTGGTTCGAGTACAAGCAGGTGGCTATGGCGGAACCGCTCACCGAGATGTCCCGGGTCATCAAGGAAGCCACCGGCCGCAGGAAACTGGTCTGCCTCTTCTACGGGTACATCTTCGACATGCACGGACTGCCGCTGGGGCCGCAGGGCAGTGGGCATCTGGCCATGCGCCGGCTCATCGACTGTCCGGATGTGGACATCCTGTGCTCGCCCATCTCGTACCTGGACCGTGAGCAAGGGGGCGCGGGATGCTTCATGTGCGCGGTGGACAGCGTCCGGATCGGCGGCAAGCTCTGGCTCAACGAGGACGACACTCGCACGTACCTGACGCCGCCTGATTCCGGATTCGGGAGAGTGGATAACGCACCGGGCACGTACTGGGTCCTGGAGCGGAACTTTGGGCAACTGTGGCCGCGCCGGCTGGCTACCTGGTACATGGACCTGGGCAATGCGGGGTGGTTCAATGGTGCGGACATCTGGGATCACATTGCTCCGATGCAGCGCCTGTACCAGGAGCGCATAGACGAGCCCGCACAGTGGGCGCCGGAGATCGCGCTGATCGTGGACGAGGAAAGCCCATGCTACACGAAGTGTGACCGGGCGCTCCACAGCCCGCTGGTGTACCAGATGCGCTCCCAGTTCTACCGGATCGGCGCGCCTTTCGGCGTCTACCTGCTCAGCGATCTGGTTTCCGGGCGCGTTCCGCCGGCAAAGGTTTATTTCTTCGCGAACTGCTTCCAGATGGACGACGCTGAACGGGCCGCAGTGAAGCGCGCGACCACTGGGCGCGGCGCGGTGTACTTCTACGGCGGCGGAGCGATCAACGAGGACGTGTCCGCGGCGAACATGAGCGATCTGACGGGGCTGGGAATGGCTCAGATCGCTCCCACCTCCGGTCGTGTGAAGCCCGCGAATACCCAGTGGCTTGGACTGACCCGAGAGCCGGGCGATTTCGGAACGGAGGCGGTGTTGAGTCCCTGCTGGGTGGTGAATCCAGACGGTGCGGTGACTCTTGGCACCTACGTGAACGGACAAACCGCTGCTGCCGTGAAGGAAGGCCCGGAGGGTCTGCGCGGATACATCGGGGCGGTGCATTGTCCGGCGGCGATTCTGCGCGGTCTGGCGCGAAGGTGCGGCGTGCACATCTACAGTGACCAGGATGACGTGATTCTGACCGATGGGAAGTTTCTGTCCATCACGGCGAGTTCCCCGGGCGCGAAAACCGTGCGGCTGCCTGAGCCGAAGCGGGTTATGTCGGCCTTTGACGGCGCGGAACTCTGGCACGCCGCGGAAGCACTGGACCTCGACCTGCAACTGGGCGAGACCCGCAGTTACATCCTGCTGCCCGTCGGTGAGCAGGGGGCACAATGATCCGGGGACGGGGGCGGTCTGCGCTGCCGGGAGTCCTCTCGTGGGCCTGCGCGGCTGCAATGGCAGCGACCTGGGGGGTGCGCGAGTTTATCGGCGAAAGGCACCCGGCGGGCTGCCTGATTGCGCTTGCGCCCCAGTGGGTGTGGTGCGTTACGCCGCTGGCCCTGTTGGTCTGGACCGGATTCGCGCGACAGTTCGGTCTCCTGGCGCTGAACGCAGGAGTGCTTGTGTTCGCCGCGGTTGTCCTGGGCGGGTTCGCGGTGGCCACCGGCAGTCCACATTCCGACGCACAGCGCTCCTTTCCCCTGCGGGTTGTCACCTGGAATGTCCTGGGGCACCGGACCCACAAGAACCCCGGCGCTATCATCTCGGAGCTCAATGCAGTCTGCCCGGATGTGATCTGCCTGCAGGAGTCGGGTTTCGGCTCATTTCACCGGTACGGTGAAGGCTGGCACCGTGCGGGACGGAACGACTTGAGGGTGATGAGCCGCTTCCCGCTGGCTGAAATCCCACTGGATGGCGGGGAGTGCGAGGGCGTGGCGGCGTACTTGCTTCAGACCCCTGTCGGGCCTTTGGTGCTCATGAACGTGCACTTCCGCGTGACCGCCGCAGGCTCCCAGGAGCTGATCCCGGACGCCGGGGAATTTTCGCGGTACCTTCTCGATTCCAGCCGTTTGCGCGCGGCTCATGTGCGGCATGTGCTTTCCCACCTTCCTTCCGATCTTCCCGTGGTGGTCTGCGGCGACATGAATCTTCCGCCCACTTCGGCAACGTACCGCATGCTGAGCCAGCGCCTGACGGACGCCTTCGCGGCCACACGGTTCGGCTTCGGGCTGACGTATCTCGCGAAGGGCCGAGTGCCTGCGTGGCGGATCGATTACGTCTGGTGCGGCAATGGCGTGCGCCCGGTGTGGGCGCGCACCAGCAGCTCCGGGCCTTCCGACCACCGGCCGGTGGTCGCCGACTTGCTGGTGGGGGGCTGATATGGCTGCTGAAGCCGGTGCCCGTGCAAAGAGGCCGCGAAATGCGTGGCGCCTGGTCTGCGACATTGGATCGGCATTGCCGGGGGCTCTCTGGCTGGTGCATCGGGCATCGCCATCCGGCATAACGGGCACCGCTGTCGCTCTGGCGCCACAATGGCTCTGGATAGCGCTCTTGCTGCTGTTCCTCGCGCTTGCAGCGCGCTCCCGCGATGTCGTGAGCGTTCTGTTGGCAGTCCTCGTGGCATCCCCTGCATCAATGTCCCTCGCTGGGTTCTCATCTGGGGCGGGACGTTTCACCGCCAGCAGGACGGATGATGTGGTGCTCCGGGTGGTTACCTGGAACGTGCACAACCAGTATGAGAGGGTCGCGCAGATCGCCAGGCAGCTGGAGACACTCGATGCCGACGTGATCTGCCTGCAGGAGGCGTCAGACAAGGCCTTCGACGGTCTGTTCCCGGGCATGCGCGAGCTCCACAGCACTTCGCTGAAGCTCTATGTGCGGGGAGTATTGCGGCCGTGGCGGGGGGCCTGCGACGCCGACCCGTTGTTCCAGCGGTGGCTTCCGGTGGTCGTGCATGTGAAAGGCGTGCGCCTGCGACTGCTCCCCGTCCACTTCCATAGTCGTGTGGGCGGGTACCGGCTGATGATGGACCACTCGCGCCTGGGCGAGTACCTCGCGGGGATGCGGTGGACGAATTCGCGGCAGATTGAGACGATCGCCCGGGTCTCCCAGGGGCCTGAGCCGGTGTTGGTCTGCGGCGATCTCAATACGCCGCCTTTGTCGCCCGCGCTGGATGTCCTGAGGGTTGGGCTCACGGATGCCTTCGCACACGCGGGTTTCGGGCTGGGATTGACCTACCTGTTGCAGGGGAAGCTCCCGGCGTGGCGGATCGACTACATCTGGTGCGGCGGGGGAGTGAGACCCCTGCGGTGCTTCACGGGCCGTTCGGGGCCTTCGGATCACCGGCTGGTGATCGCGGACATTGCTGTGACCAGGGCACGTTAGCCACGGTCAGCGCTGCATCCTGCGCAACTGGTCCACGATCCAAAGGAACAGGAAGGCGCCGCCGACCGCCACGGCGACCTGGACCACCAGGCTGTTGCCCAGAGGGTAGCCGAGAATTTGATAGATCATACCGCCCACCGCGGAACCGGACATTCCCAGCAGCAGGTAGTTCACCCATTCCCGCCGGAAATTGCGTTTCTGGATGGCGGCCAGGATATAGCCCGCGATCGCACCTACAACGACCCACATGAGAATCCCCGACACTGCGAACACCCCTTGAGGTACCTACCTGGAGCGGAGCATGTCCAGAAGCCAGGCTGCTCCGATGATAGCCACGGAGAGCACCAGCAGAATCCAGAAGAGCTTCAAGAGTAACCCCAGGAGCACCATGGTGATGATGCCTATGATGACGTAGGTGAAGAATCCGCCTCTGAAATCACGGCCCAGGAATATGCTGACGACCCAACCCACGACAGCCCCGAGAACGATCCAGCCGACGACATTCGCGACGAAATCCATTGTGCTGACCTCCAATGCGTCACGCCGGATCGGCCGGATCCGGGTAACTCTGCACCTGGGCGATCATGACGTACTGACCCACGCCCTGAGACCGGTTGATGACCGTTTCCACGGGTCTGAATCCGTAGCGCCGATACAGCTTCTGTCCGCGCGGGTTGTCGAGATGCACATGCAGGCCGATCCGTTCAATGCCGCGCTCGTGGGCGATGGTCATCAGGCGCGCGAGAAGGCGGCTGCCGATGCGGTGCTCCTGGCGATCAGGCCTGATGCAGATGCCAAACCACCATTCGCCGCCGGGCGGCCTGCGAATATACGCGTATCCATCCATTCGCTCTCCGTCCGGCGTCTCCTCCACAGCCAGCAGGGCGATGAGGTCCGGGCATTCCGCGTCGGCGGCCAGTCTGCAGGCATGCTCATCATCCAGCGGGTGTGGGTAGAAGAACCAGGTGTCCCGGGGCGTGAGGCTGGCGTAGAACTCCTTGATGATCGGGGCATCCGTGAGCTTGAGGGGGCGGATGTTGATACTCGGGATGGGTTCGGGCAAGGTTCTCACACCCTTCTCATGTTTTTGGCGGACGGCGGCGGCAAACGATCGGCGGCCGGCACCACACCACGCCCAGCCTGGTGGGTGGAGGACTGGGCTAGCCTCGCAGGAAACAGCGGCACCCCTGCAGACGCCGCCTATGTCCAAAAGAAATACTGTGGCTTGCGGGTGAACATCGCAAGGAGCGACCAGAAGCCGCCCACCGCGAATTCGCCCAGCGTAAGCCCGAGAAACAGCGGCAGGCCCCGGCGATAGGCCTTGGGGCCGAGATAGCGCATCACCAGCAGCTTGATGCCCCAGCCCAGCAGCAGCGGGAGCCAGATGAGGCCCGTGGTCCAGTCCGCGGCAATCGCGTAGCCGATGGGGTGGAACTGCCACCAGACGAACCGGCAGCGCATGGCCATGAGCAGTGATGCGAAGCCGAACCCCATGGCGATGCCCACCAGTCCCGGCCAGTTGGGGGGAGCCTGGGCACCCATAAACTGTCCCACGAGCTGCCAGCCGCCGGGAGAAAGGCGCTTCACGGGTTCACCCATTTGCTCGACGCCCTCGCGGAAGCACAGGTGAAGCAGGGCCCATACCGCGGCGTAGCAGCCGAGAGTTGTTGCGGCGGCGATAGCCCCGGTGACTCGCTGGGGGCTTGCGCCCAGCATCTCCCCGATTTTCATGCCCTCAAGCTGGTGGGGCATGGGTACGCCGGTGTATGCGCGATTGAAACCGAACAACAGCCCCCAGGCGGACATGGTGCGCACCGGCATGCGGCTGGGGCTGATGAAAGTCATGAGAATGTGGTCCGGCCCGGCGAAATGGAAGCCATGGGTGGGCGCCCCGGCTTCGGCGCGGACTTTGGTAATCGCGGTATTGATCACGAGATATAGCAGCAGATAGACCACGCCGATGTACATGGGCATGCCGATGCTGGAAGCGAACAGCGTGGTCAGCACCAGCCCACCGGCGATGACCGCGAAGGCCATCCGGTACTCCACCACCTGCGCTCCGTCGATCTCGGTGCGCCGATCTCCGGTGATCTGGGGCCCGTGCCAGACCGATCGCCAGACCGCCGCGAGATGTTTGCGTCCAGCCCACAGGCCGAAAGCTACCACCGCGAGATAGCTCCCGATCCCCTGCTCGAGCATGAATGGGATGACGCTGCGGCCCGTGGACTGCCAGGGGTACGGGGACGGGTAGCCTGCTGCCGAGCAGATGAAGCGCTCGAACCGGAACAGCAGGAGAAAGAACCAGGTGGAGAAGGTCAGGTCCGAAGGTAGGAGGTAGGCGATACCGATCACGAAGGGGTAGAAGGCGATGCCCGTGGTGGTGAGGGGGCCGTTCCAGCGGGGTGAGAATTGTAGCCAGTTGACCTTCACCTTCAGCAGCGGGATTACCGGGAAATACATGCTCAGGCCGTTGATGATGTCGATTGCCCCCGAGTTCGCGAACCCCAGCCAGAGCAGATTGTTTCGCCAGATGCTTCGCGGTCCGGGGTTGGTCATCTCCAGTGGCATGATGACAAGGGGGAAACTGAGCTTCTTGTGCTGTGTCCACTGCCTGCGGATGATGACGTTCACACCCAGGCACATGAGCTGCGTCAGGGCAATGAAGGTGGCCCAAAGAAGGCCAGGAGCAAGCCACGGACGGTAGTTCTCGGCAAGATAGAGCGACGAATCGCCCTCGTAGAAGTTGCGCACTGCCACCGGGTCGCCCACCACCGCGTGGGTGGGAAGGTAGGGGATGAGATCGGTGGCCCAGCGGTTGGCATCTGTGGCGTAGCGAAAGGGGTGGGACAGGGATGGAATAAGGATCGCCATGAACTGGTCGCCCACTATGCCGCTGGAGGCGCCGATCATCACGTAGATGATGAGCATCTCCATGCGGCTGAAGCAAAGGCGAGGCGAGACCAGGTGCAGGACTGAGTTGACGGCGATCAGCGCCGCGAGGAGTATTACGGCGTGGAAGAAAACCGATAGATAGGTGGGACGGCCGCCGTATACGTTTTCCATGCCCGCCACCCACAGGCTCACCAGAGGGACGAGAACGAGCCCGAGCACGATTGAGCGGGTGCGGATGTTCTCGGCAGGCTGGGTTGGCGGCGACACGCTCAAGCGACACCTCCGGGCAACACTGGGAGCCAGGGGCACGGAACACGGACGTCCAATCATACCCCGCTGCGGGTGGCTGATGCAACGATCTGTGGCGGCAGGCCAGGACCATCGGTTCCCTGGGAGACGTGCTGGCTGAGACCGAATTCGCGTTCAGCATGCCCTTCGCCCTGAGCCCTTGCCTCGCAGCCCGCTTCGCGGGCTGTGAGCCAAAAGGCCCACCCGTGAGATGCCAACACGCCATCAACTCGCTCGGCCAGCTGAGCCCATACCAGACAGGGAAAATGCCTGACCCCGGCAGGACCGCACACCCTCGAGCCGGCGGGCAGACGGTCAGAGCGGATGAACGCGGCAGGTACCAGCACTTTCAGTCCGGCGGAGGTCATGCCGATCCATACCTGAAGTGCACACGACCCTCATGGGAGCGCGGTCGGTGGAAGAAGTCGAGAAGAATGTGGCGGCGGTAGAATCGGGGCCGCTGCCGGCTGAGATTCACGCACGACGGGGTGAGATCACCGCGACGGTGCCCATCCGGCTCATGGACGAACCCTTCGGGTGGGAATTTGGGGGATTCAGGGGCCCGGGCATCGCGCGGTAGCCCGCCCTCTGGCTATTCGAGTTCGAGCAGCAGGATGCCCCACTGGTCCACTCGCGGGATCACAATGCGCGTTCGCCCGGGGAGTGGATCGACGACCGCAGCCTCCGGTTCATGCCCGGGCGCGTGGAAACTAGCCGAGTGTATCTGTGCGCCTCCCAGGAACGAGTTGCGCAGAGCTACGGACAGGTATCTCAACGGCGCGACCGCGCCCGAGCCGGGCATGCGGTTGCGATTGAGAATGTGGCAGGCAATGCGCCGGTCGGTGCCCCCGGCGGGTGCGCGCAGAAGGCAGTAGATTTCCTGCGGCCCCCAGAGCTCGACGGGTGACACCTGAAGCAGGAGACGGTCCGACACCTGGTGGTCGAGCAAGACCGGGACCGCATTGCGCGCTGCTTCGAGTGCCCTCGTGTCGGCTTCGGGGAGAGCGTCCGGGTCGCAGGCGAGGACGACCAAGTCCACGGTCTGGAGTTCTTCGGGCGTCAGGTGCTGCTCGAAGCACGATCTTCCCGAAGGAAACAGGCGGAAAGGCACCTGAGACGCCAGCAACCGCGAGACAATCCGCTGGGTGCGATGCCTGTCATAGCGGTCTGTGTCGATGACCACGCCCACAGTGGCTACCGTCTCGAAGCCGTCAAGGAGCGCCGCATTCCCCCGCACGAAGCTGTACAGGTCGCCGTAGTCCTCCAGTTTCCCGAAATGCCGATCTTTCCCTGGTCCCATCCAGATGTCCCAGGGCACGAGAGTGAAGTGCCCCAGGGCGTAGGTGGCTGCGATCTCGGCGCGAGTGTCCAGGACGTTGTGGGGAAAGGGCGAGACAACCTGCCATGTCGCGAGGGCATCGGCCGCCCGGGCGCAGATGGCCAAGTCGGGCAGGGCTTCGGACCATGTCTCCCCGATCAGGAAGTCGAATTCATCCGCCAGGAAGTTGGTTTGCTGTGACGGGGTTTGCAGATTGGAGTTCGCCGACAGCGGCACCCGGCGTCCCGCGTGAGCGTCCATCTGCTCTCGCAGCCAGAGGAAAAACGAGCGCACCGATTTCCGCTGGAAGTCCTCGAAGAGCGGTGTCCCGGGCAGTTCACGACGGCGGGCCTTGTAGTCGGCGGCCGTGGAAATGCCCTGCTCGCGCAGGTGGGCGCGATAGTCGTAACCTTCGAGGGACTCGGCGCCGATCTCCCGGCGCTTGTCAATTGGCACCGTCCCCAGGTATTCGCGGAAGGCTTCCATGCAGCGGTCGCACATGCACCCGCCGCCCCAACTGTGGGCGCTGACGATGAGGGCCCAATCGTCGAACTGCATCCAATCAACGCCGGCATCCAGTGTCTTGCGGGCGGCGGCCAGGACGGCCTCCCGGTATGCGGGCTGGTTGTTGCATCCCCATTTCACCGGGTTCTTCGGGTCGAACGTCGTCATCCACGGCGCCACGAGCTTTGTTCCGTCCAGGTCGACGCAGTAGGCCGACAGGTCGTCGGTGCGGGGGATGGAGTTGATCGCTCCCTGCACCGTCCTGCCTTCGGCGCGCAGCTTCTGGACATAGGAGCCATCGTTTGTGTAGACCCAGACGACCCGGTTCGCGCCGAAGGAGCGGATCACATCGGGCGCTTCCGGGCGATTCCAGCGGGTGGAGAAGAACACATCAGAGCGGTGGATGTCGGGCGCTTGCGGGCGGATCTGGCGAATCGCGCAATCGAAGACGGTGCGCGTCCGGGGGCGATCCTGCGCGTGCATGGCAGTCACCTGCTCCGGGGAGAGCGCCGTGTTGAAGATCCGCACATTGTCCATGAGGCCCTTGAAGGGGCGGATGCCGTCGAGGTTACCGATGTCTACTCGCGCCCCCATGGCGTCGGGTTCGGGCGGCGACTCCCAGGTTGCCACTGACATGGGGCTTTCCCCGGGCCGAGCGAGATACATCACTGATTTGCCTGCATCGAAGTCGGTGGAGACCGCGACAAAGGACCACTCATTGGACGGCACGGGAGCGGATTCTGGGGGCATGGGCAGGAAGTAGTCCTTGCCCTCACGCTTGAGCTTGAAAGTGATCCTGCCGCCGCTGAACCACAGGTCCCAGGCTGCCGAGAAGAGCAGCCGGGCGGGGCCTTCGGTTTGAACCGGCAAGAACCACGTGCTGATGGTAAAGTTGCGCAGGGCGGCGAGGTTCGGATGCTCATACACAATAGCGCCGCCTGCCTTGTCGGTTCCGGATCCTCCCGATCGTGAGCTTGCCTCGAAGGAGATCCCCATCCCGCGCACTCCCGGAGCGAACACGGGGCCTTCGCCCGGCACATACTCCTTCAGTTCGCCCTCACCCCCGAGAGCTCCGCTGTTGCGCAGGTCGCCGTTGAGAGCGAACTCCACCAGGGGCGCAGGCACGGCCTGTTCAGCGAGTGTGAACGCGAACACAAGCAACACAGTGGTGAATCCCGCCCTGTGCAGCACTGTTTTCCGTGTCAACCGCATTGCGCATCCCCTTCATTGGGGCGAGGTGGGCTGTCTGCTGTGGCAGGGCGCCATCCCCGTGCGTGTACCCAGGCCAAGATAATCTGCCCCACGAGCAACCCGATGAGCAGACCTCCGGCGACATCACCGGGGAAATGTTTGGCCGCCGCCAGCCGCTGGACCATGGCGATGGCCGGGAACACGAACAGCCAGGAAAGCGACGATGGCCGGCCCAGCATGCCCCACAGAACCAGGACCAGGGCGGCAGTCACCAGCACGTCGCCGGAGGGAAATGAGTGCCACTCGCTCGCGTCCAGCTGAACGGCCAGGGTCGGGCGTGGCTCATCCATGGCGGTGGGCCTGGGTCTGCGGACAGCCGCTTTCAAACCGGTTGTGATGAGAGTGGCGAGGACGAAGGTCAACAGGAGCCAGCGGCACACGGTGAGATATCGTGCGCGGCTGGCTCCGGTAGAGCGGATCAGACTGGCGCAGAGACATGCTATGAGAAAGAAACCGGGCAGGCCGATCAGGGCGATCATTGCATCCTTGCCGTCAGGGGACAGAACCGCCCACACGAGATAGGCGGTAGCGGAGAGGGTTGCGGCGACGATCCCGAGCAGGCGTACGGCCCACCGCGAACAGACGACGCCGCCCAGCAAAGCTGCCAGGAGCACGGGCCCCTGCACCCCTCCAGCCCCGGTGTAGCCCAGGGTCATCTGGAACTGAGGCAAGGGGGGTACCTGTCGGTTCGCCAGGCACCAGCGGCCCACGGGCTCATCAACAAACAGCATGAGCAGCGCCACGGCGGCCGCGCCGAGAAGCCAGGGGGCAAGGGCAGCGATGGTTTGGAGTGCGGACTGTCCGGGATGATTTGGAGGTCTCGGTGTCATGGTGGTGACATTCACCCACAGACGCCGCCCGACCTGCCCATGCCCGCAAGCAAGTCGGGCTGGAGCATCCATGTGCGCCAGCCCGAGCGATTGCGCGATAACGGCTGATGGCCTGTTGCCTCAGCGCTCCTCTATGGGTGTGACCTGCAGGTCCACCGGGCCCGAGTAGTGGCTGAGGGGGCGGATAAGCTTGTTATTGGACCACTGCTCGAGAACGTGGGCCGTCCAGCCGACCATGCGAGCAATGGCGAAGATGCAGGTATACAGGTCGTTGTCGATACCCAGCATATGATAGACGGATGCCGAGTAGAAGTCCACGTTGGGGCAAAGGCCCTTCTCCTCGAACACCACCTGTTCCACGGCTTCGGAGATCTCAGCCCACTGAGGCTGTCCCACGTGGTCACCCAGTTCCCGGCACCAGCGGCGCAGCACGGCGGCTCTCGGGTCCTCCACCTTGTAGACGCGGTGGCCGAAGCCCATGATCCGCTCCTTGCGTTCGAGTTTCCCGAGCACCCATTCGCGAGCGTTCTCCGGCTTCCCGATCTCGCGCAGCATGCTCATAACGCGCATGTTCGCGCCACCGTGCAGAGGACCGCGCAGTGCGCCGATTGCGGCGGTGATTGCCGAGAACATGTCGGACAATGTGGCGGCGGTGACTCGGGCTGCGAATGTTGAGGCGTTGAAGCCATGTTCCGCATGGAGGGTCAGGCAGTTGTCGAAAATGCGGACCTCAAGGTCTTCGGGATACTCTCCGCGAATACCGTGAAGGAAGTTGCCCGCGTGGGACAGGCCCGGGTCCGACGGCACGGGTTCCAGACCTCTGCGGTAGCGTTGGTAGGCCGCCACGATGCTCGGGGCCTTGGCAGTGAGGGTCAGGGCGAGCTCGAAATTGGTCTCGGCGCTATGACTTTCGGCGCGGGGGTCGTACAGGCCGAGCGCGGACACAGCGGTGCGCAGTACGGACATGGGCGCGGCGTGGTGCGGAAAGTGGCCCAGGAGCTCGAGCATGGGAAGGGTGAGCGCACTCTCCGCCACGAGCTTGTCTCGCAGCTCATCCAGCTCAGAGGCTGTGGGCAGAGCGCCATGCCAGAGCAGATGGGCGACCTCCTCGAAGCAGCAGTTTTCGGCAAGATCCTGGACCCGATACCCCCGGTAGATCAGGTTCCCTGCCTGCCCGTCGATATGGCAGATGGCGGAATTGGCCACGACGACGTTCGCAAGCCCCTCGCGGACCTCGGTTCCTCCTTGGTCGGTCATGCTCTCTGACACCCGCTTTCTGGCAGGCGCGCTGGTCGGCGCCCGGATATCCGACAGACTGGTTGCACGCATGATAATCGTGCACTTGACAGCAGAAAAAAGCACACCCTCCCGGCATTTGCACGGGGGGGTGAGACTGTTCGCGCATGTTCATTATACTTTGGCGGCGCCTGGGTGACAAGGTAGGGCGTGGGGTGCGGCAGGAGCAACGGGCCTATGGGATGCGTGCCGGCTCAGGCAGAATTCCCATTCAGCGTGCCCTTCGCCCTGCGCCGTTGCCCCACAGCCCGCGGAGCGAGGGACAGTCTGTAGCCTCAGGCGGAAGCAGCCGGATTGCCGCCGCGCGAGACAGCGGGACAGGTACCGAACAGGGCGCGCGGATGGTCTCGGCAGGTCGAGATGCGCTCGGGACGGCGATAGATGGCGCGCAGGTGGCTGCAGCGATGAAATGCACTTCGTGGGTGCTGTCTGATCTATCGGGGCTCCGCCTGACTTCTGGGGGAATGGGCTGCGCCCGGGCAAGCGGGCCAATGGGAGCGCGGAAAAAAGGGGGCGCAGGCATTGACAGGTGGGAGGGTTTGTGTCAATATTCGGGTGTCCTAACAGCGCAGGTCAGAAGTGACGCGAGCACAGGCTGGCTCGCTGAAAAGCGGCCAGCCATAATCGTGTGCCGGGACCAGATTGCGCAATATTTCACAAAGTCGCTATGCAAATGCAAGGTGAACGCTGATGGCGGATGTCACACTGACGATTGACGGCGTGACGGTGACGGTGCCGGAAGGCGCGACGATCATGGAGGCGGCGGACAAAGCCGGCATCCACATTCCGCGTCTGTGCTACCACCCTGAGCTGTCCATCGCGGGAGCTTGCCGGGTGTGCATCGTGGAAGTCGAGGGTATGCGGAACCTTCCCGCCTCGTGCTCTTACCCGGCTGCCGAGGGTATGGTCGTGCGGTCGCACAGCCCGGAAGTTCTCAGGCTGCGAAGGGATATTGTCGAGCTCCTCGTCGATAACCACCCGATGGACTGCAACACGTGCGAGCGCGACGGCAACTGCGAACTGCAGCGCCTTGCGAACGCGATGGGTATCCGCGAGCGCCTGTTCGCGGGAGATCGCAAACGCTACGCGAAGGACCTGACCGGGCCTTCGATTACCCGCGACCCGGAAAAATGCATCCTGTGTGGACGCTGCGTGCGCATGTGCGGGGAAATCCAGGAAGTCGCCGCCCTCGGGCAGGTCAACCGCGGATTCGATACGGTGGTCATGCCCGCCCACGACGCGCCGGCTGTGGACACGGTCTGCACCGGGTGTGGACAGTGCATCAACGTCTGCCCGACCGCGGCATTCCTTGAAGCGGATGCGACCAGCGAGCTGATGGCTGCCATCGAGGACCCGGATAAGATCGTAGTGGCCCAGATGGCACCCTCGGTGCGCGCGGCGATCGGCGAGTGCTTCGGTCTTGAGCCCGGCAAAGCCTGGGAGGGTGAGTGCTTCGCGGCAATGCGCCGGATGGGCATTGACGTGGTTTTCGACACCCAGTTCGCGGCAGACCTCACGATCATGGAGGAGGCCGCGGAGTTCGTGGAGCGTTTCAAGTCCGGGCACCTGCCGAACATCACCTCGTGCTGTCCGACGTGGGTGAAGTACTGCGAGCAGTTCCACCCGGACATGATGCAGTACCTGTCCTCGGCCAAGTCACCCATGAGCATGCAAGGCGCGGTTACCAAGACCTATTGGGCCGAGAAGATGGGCATCGATCCCCACCGGATCTTCTCGGTGGCCTTCATGTGCTGCACGTGCAAGAAATTCGAGGCAGAGCGTCCCGAGCTGTTCGTGGACGGTATGCCCGCTGTGGACAAGGTCTGTACTACTCGCGAGTTCGGCTGGCTCATGAAGCATATGGGCATTGACTTCCTGAACCTGCAGCCGGAAGAGCCGGATAACCCGATCGGGTCGTCCTCCGGCGCGGGCGTTATTTTCGGTGCCACCGGCGGCGTGACGGAAGCCGCCCTGCGCACAGCTTACTGGATGCTCTTTGATGAAGAATTGCCGGACGACGGCATCGATTTCTACGAGACCCGCGGTATTGACGGCGTACGCGAGGCGTGGCTTGATCTGAAAGGCAACAAGGTTCACATCGCCATCGCCAGCGGGCTTGGCAGCGCGAACAAGCTGCTGGATCGGCTCCGGGCCGGCGAGGAGTTCCATTGGATCGAGATCATGGGTTGCCCGGGCGGTTGCATCGGCGGCGGCGGACAGCCATACGCGGGCGCCAATGCCATCCCGTTGGACAAAGAGTTACTCAAGAAGCGGGCGAGCGCCCTGTACAATCTGGATGCCGAGCGGACCATCCGAAAGTCCCATCTCAATCCGGACATCCAGAAGCTCTATGCGGAATACCTCGGCAAACCGATGAGTGAGAAGGCTCACCATCTGCTTCACACGCATTACCACGCGCGGCTGCCCGTGGGCATCCGGCCGCAGGAGGCGCAGCACGAATAATGCGGTACCAACGCCAGATACTTGACACGCCTCAATGGTGGAAGGAACTGGATGAATACATTGAGGAACAGAAGCGGCGGAATCCGGGTCACGTCCAGAGCGGTCTGATCCAGGTCCTGCACCATGTGCAGAACAAGTTCGGCTACGTTCCCGAGAAGGCGATCAACCACGTTGCCCAGGCTTTGGGCGTCCCTTCGGTGTACGTTGAGGGCGTCGCCAGCTTCTACTCCTACTTCTCCCTGGAGCCCAAAGGCAACTACAGCATCAGCGTGTGTCTGGGGACCGCCTGCTACGTTCAGGGCAGCCAGGCAGTCCTGGACGAGTTCTGCCGGTTGCTCGATGTGAAGCCGGGAGGGACCACCGCGGACGGCTTGTTCACGCTCGCAGAGGCCCGCTGTCTGGGGGCCTGCGGTCAGGCGCCGGTTGTCATGGTGAATGAGCGCGTCCACGCCCGCGTGAAGCCGGAGGACGTTGCCGATATCATCGCGTACTATAACGCCGAGGCGCAGGCAAGCGCCGAGACGGTGGAAGCCTGAAGCCGATGCGAGACCTGTCCGGCTGAGCAGCGAAGATCAGCCAGGCGGCCGGCGGGAGCTCCGACTTCCGTCGCAGGTTACCGGCAAGGGATAGCCCGCTACCCGGAGAGAGAGAACAATGAGCGACCAGGCCAAGAAAATACTGATTGTTGACGACGACGTGGACTTCATCCAGGCCAACAAGGTGGCGCTGGAGTCCATGGGATTCGAGGTCATTACAGCCACGGACTCCAAGCAGGGCGTAGAGCTGGCCGAGCGGGAGAAACCCGACCTGATCACGCTGGACCTTATGATGGAGAAGATGTACTCGGGCTTTTCGGTGCTCGAGACCCTCCAGGCACATGAGGCGATTGCCGGCATCCCCATCATTATGATCTCGGCGGTTACCACCGAGACCGGATTCCGCGTGGATACGGACGGCGAGAAGCCCGAGTGGCTGGATGTGGTGGAGTTCGTACACAAACCGATCGACCCGGTCGATCTCGCCAAGAAAGTCGCAAGCATTCTAGAAGGAAAGAGTTGAGCACAGCGCTATGTCAGTGCTTGAAGGTCTGAACAAGCTGGTTGAGAAAGCCAAGCCTGTGGTCAAGCAGGTCCCTGACAAACCGCAGGTGCTCTTTGGCGTGGCCACGTGCGCTCTCGCCGCAGGCGCTCAGGACACGGAAAACGCAATGCTGGCGGCCCTCGAGGAAGCGGGCTTGACCGGCAAGGTGGACGTCGGCCACGTGGGTTGCGTCGGCGGCTGCTACCTGGAACCGCTGGTTGAGATCCGTGAGCCCGGGAAGGCGCCGCGGATGTACGTCAAAGTCGACGCGAAGATGGCGGCGGAAATCGTCAAGCGTGATCTCGTGGGCGGAGAGCCGATCACAGAGTGGCTCCTTGCCGGCGGCACGGCAGCCGAGCCGGTTGCACAGGACGACACACCTGAGATCATCAATCGGTTCACCCGCGAGTGGAGCCACCTGGACTATTTCCGGCGCCAGTTGCGCATCACGCTGCGCAATGTCGGAAGAGTGGATCCGGAATCTCTGGACGACTACCTCGCCGTGAGCGGGTACCAGGCTCTGGCCAAGGTCCTCGACGGAATGACCCCTGAGGACGTGATCGCGACCCTCAAGACCTCCGGTCTGCGTGGTCGCGGCGGCGCCGGATTTCCAACGGGTATGAAGTGGGATTTGACCCGCAAGGCCAAAGGTGATGAGAAGTTTTTCATCTGCAACGCTGATGAGGGCGACCCCGGCGCTTTCATGGATCGCAGCACCCTCGAGGGCGACCCGCACTCAGTCCTGGAAGCCATGATCATCGGTGGCTACGCAATCGGCGCGAGGCAGGGGTACATCTACGTGCGCGCCGAGTACCCGCTGGCAATCCGACGCCTCGAGATCGCCATCGACGCCGCGCGCAAGGCGGGTCTGCTGGGTGAGAACATCCTGGGTTCCGGCCACAGTTTCGACATTGAGTTGCGCCTTGGCGCCGGAGCGTTCGTGTGCGGTGAGGAGACCGCGCTTATAGCCTCCATCGAGGGCAAGCGCGGTATGCCCCGGCCTCGGCCCCCGTACCCCGCGGAAAGCGGCCTGTGGGGCAAGCCGACCTGCATCAACAATGTGGAGACGCTTGCCAGCATACCGGCGATTATCCTGCTGGGTGGTGAATGGTATGCGTCGGTAGGCACCGAGAAGTCCAAAGGCACCAAGGTCTTCGCACTGGCCGGGAACGTGCAGAACACCGGCCTCGTCGAGGTGCCCATGGGTATCAGCCTCCGCGAGGTCATCTTCGACATCGGCGGCGGGATTCCCGGTGGCCGCGAGTTCAAGGCTGCCCAAACCGGTGGACCGTCCGGCGGCTGTCTGCCGGCGTCCTCGCTGGACACACCTATCGACTACGACTCGTTGCGCGAGGCCGGCTCGATCATGGGTTCCGGTGGTCTCATCGTCATGGATGACAGGAACTGCATGGTGGACATCGCCAAGTTCTTCCTGACCTTCACCCGGGACGAAAGCTGCGGCAAGTGCACCCCGTGTCGCGAGGGCACCAAGCGCATGCTGGATATTCTCGAACGGATCACCAACGGCGAGGGTGAGGAGAGGGACTTCGAGCGCCTGAAGCGCCTGTCCGACGTGTGCAGCCGTGGGGCCCTGTGCGGGCTGGGGCAGACTGCGCCGAACCCGGTGAGCAGCACACTGAGGCACTTCCGCGACGAGTACGAAGCCCACATCAAGGACCGGACCTGTCCGGCTCATGTCTGCCAGGCGCTTGTCCAGTACACGATTGACGTCGAGAAATGCATCGGCTGCGGTCTTTGCCGCCGGGCATGCCCGGTGCAGTGCATCAGTGGTGAGCCGAGGAAGCCGCACTTCATCGACCAGGACCGCTGCATCCGGTGTGGCGCCTGCTTCCAGGCCTGCAAGTTCGATGCTGTCGTGAGGGGATAGAAACGCTGATGGCTGAACTTCGGGAGCCCGGCGAGTGAGGTGGGAGGAATGACCACCAAAGCGAAGGAGCGCGGGCTGGAGGTAGTCTTCTGCGAGAGTGAAGGCCATGAGAGAGGCTATCTGGACGCGTGCGAGACGTGCTCCGGCTGGGACATACGGTACGTCGAGGAGACTGTGAACGAGCTGCCGGATGAAGTGCGCGAGGCGGTGTCGGTCCTGTCGTGCTTCATCCGGTCGCGCGTCGATCGGGAGTTCATTGAGACCTGCCCAAACCTGAAGCTGGTGGCGACACGGTCCGCGGGCTATGACCACATCGACCTGAAGGCCTGCGGCGAACGCGGCATTACAGTCTGTAATGTCCCGCAGTACGGCGAGAACACGGTAGCGGAACACACCCTGGGCCTCATTCTCGCGCTTTCAAGGCATGTCTATGAGGGCGTGGACAGGGTCAAACGGGGAAGCCTGGGGCTGGATGGACTGCTCGGGTTCGACCTTCATGGCAAGACTCTGGGCGTCATCGGCGCAGGTCGTATCGGCCTGCGGGTCGCGCGGTTCGGTGTCGCCCTGAATATGCGCGTGCTTGCGTACGACGTGCGGCCCAATGACCTGTTGGCGGAAGTCGTGGGATTTGAGTACCGGGAGCTGGACGAACTGCTGAGCGAGTCAGACGTGGTCAGCGTGCACGTGCCGCTCATGCCGGCGACGCACCACCTGCTCAACGCCGAGCGTCTGGCACTGATGAAGCCCACCGCGGTGCTTGTGAATACGTCGCGCGGAGGCATCATCGACAGCCGCGCGTTGCTGGACGCACTGAACCAGGAGCGCCTTGCGGCCGCGGCTTTGGACGTCCTCGAGAACGAGGATGTCATCACGGAGGACCGTGTCCTGACCCGAGACCTGTCGTTGGAAAAGCTCCGGCTTGCGGTTGAATCCTACCAGCTCATCCACCACCCACGAGTGTTGGTGACACCGCACATGGCTTTCTACAGCCAGGAGGCGCTGCAGCGGATCTTGACCACCACTGTCGAGAACATCGCCGGGTTCGCCGCGGGCTCACCTGTGAATGTGGTGGCGCCACCTGCCTGAGAGTGTGCGGAACGGCACGGCCGGGCAGAGGCTGTCTGTTGTCGCAGATCGTACCAGCGGTTTGTTATCGAAGCACGGGACCGTTGCCACGCAAACTCTGGAGCAGAGTGACGATGAGAGCGCCGATCGATGGCGCAATTAGCCAAGAGATGCTGAGGGCGCGCTACGGTGCGACTGCATCGGAATCACGCCCTCATGAGCCGGGCTTCCACCACATACTCGTGGTTGACGATGAGGCGGGAATCCGCGACGGCAGCAAGCGCATCCTCACCGCCGAAGGCCACGTGGTCCTGCTTGCAGCGTCGGGCGAAGAGGGACTGAAGATCCTAGAAGCCAACCCGGATACCGATGTGGCCCTGGTTGACCTGAACATGCCCGGCATAGACGGGCTGGAGTTCCTCAGCCGGGCCGCCGAGGTCGCCCCTGAAACAATCTGCGTTGTGGTTGCCGAGTATGCCTCTTTGGATACCGCCATCGAGAGCACGAAGCGCGGTGCCTACGACATCCTCACCAAACCCTTCACCTCTGACCAGCTTGTGCGCGCCGTCAATAAGGCTCTCGCGGGCGCTCACCTGCTCCGCGAGCGCAATCGTGTGCAGGAGCAGAAAGACCTGCGCATGCTTGAGGTGGCCACGGAGCAGTCACGCCTGCGCACGATCATCAACTGCATGAATGACGGGGTGATCGTGTGCAACGCCGAGCGCAAGCTGGTCCTCTATAATCCGGCGGCGCTACGGGTGCTCACGAATGTCGATCCGGGGCAGTGCGTGCTGGAGCTGTCCGACGCTATCCGTCACGAAGAACTGGTGAGCATGATCAACCAGGCGTCGGCTGACCATAACCGCCTGTCACGCGAGATCGAGCTCCAGAACGGCAACTCGAGTCACTGGCTGCTGGCGGACGTTGCCCCCGTCGCGGACGAGCGGTCGGGGCAGTTCATGGGCACCGTGACGGTATTGCGGGACATCACGGAGATCAAGAAGGTCGAGGAACTCAAGGCCCAGTTCGTCAACATGGTGGCGCACGAATTGCGGGCTCCTCTGTCGGCGGTGAGTGGCTACCTGTCGGTCATGCTCGAGGGCATGGTCGCCGATCCGGCCAAGCAGCGCGAGATGCTGAGCCGCTCCAACGAGCGCATCAAAGCCCTTCTTGATCTGGTGACTGACCTGCTGCATGTGTCCCGCATGGAAGCGGGCACGGTGAGCCGGACTATCACCGGCCAACAGATCCCGGAACTGCTGCGCGATGTCGCGGCTCTCATGCAGCCCCTGGCCGATGAGAGGAAGGTAACGATCTCCGTCAGCGCTCCGAAGGAACTGCCGCGGGTTGAGGCCGACCGCGAAGAGCTCATACGCCTGTTCAACAATCTGGTCAGCAACGCGATCAAGTACAACCGCGAGGGCGGTGCCGTTATTCTCCAGGCTGCGCAGGACGGGCCTTACGTTCGGGTCTCGGTTCAGGATACCGGTATCGGCATCAGCAAGGAAGGCCTGGAACGGTTGTTCACCGAGTTCTTCCGCGAGAAGCGGCCGGAGACGGCGTACGTCACCGGCACGGGTCTCGGTCTGAGTATCGTCAAGCGCGTGGTAGACTTCTACCACGGGAAGATCAAAGCGACCTCGGAGCTCGGACAGGGCTCCACCTTTACCGTCTGGCTCCCCTTCAAATTCGAACCGGAGCACGCCTCACTCGACGGGTCAACAGGAGAGGCCCCGTGACCCCTGCTTTGGAAATGCCCGATCTGATGAGTTCTGAGCTGACACCCGCCGACCTCGTCCCTCTGATCAGGGCGCGGGGCGAGCAGGCCGAGGCGCTTCATGACCGCGCTGACCAATTGCGCCGGGAGACAGTGGGCGACGCGGTTCACCTTCGCGGGATCATCGAGTTCTCCAGCTACTGCCGCTGCCACTGCAAGTACTGCGGTCTGCGCGCGGACAATGCAGCCGCAGGGCGCTACCGACTCACCCCCGATGAAGTCCTTGAGGCCTCCCAGGTGGTCTGTGCCATGGGGTTCGGCACGGTTGTGCTCCAATCGGGCGAGGACCCGTGGTGGACCGCGGAGCGTCTCGCAGAGGTGATCGTGCGCATCAAGCGGGACACCGGGCTGGCCATCACGCTTTCCGTGGGCGAACGGGACGAGGAGGACTACCGCATCTGGCGTGAGGCGGGCGCGGACCGCTATCTCCTGCGCCATGAGACCGCAGACCCCGAGCTTTACGCGCGGCTGCATCCAGGCGCAAGCTTCGAAGCCCGGGTGCATTGCATGCATATGCTGCGCGATCTGGGCTACCAGGTGGGCGCGGGAAGCATCGTCGGTCTGCCAGGGCAGAGCTGGGAAGCGCTGGGTCTCGACCTGCTTTTCATGCGAGACATGCAGTTCCACATGGGCAGCGTGGGCCCACTCGTGCCTCATCCCGGCACGCCGTTGGGGGAGGAACCTGTGGGAGACACTCAGACGGTGCTGAACATGATGGCCCTGCTACGGCTGATGATCCCGGACATCATGCTCCCTTCAACGACCTCGCTGGAGACCGCGCTGGAAGGTGGAAGACTGTGGGGCCTGCGCTGCGGGGCGAATGTGATCATGCCCAACCTGACACCACGGTCGGTTGCGGCGAAGTACGAGATCTACCCGGGGAAGAAAGCTCCCTGGATCACGCTGGAAGATGAAGTCGGCCGCGCCATGGCGCTCATCCGCAAGGCCGGCCGTGTTGTGGGAACGGGTCCCGGCCACAGTCCCCGTGCGTAAACTGCGGATGGTGTACTGGCGGAAACAGTCCACAGCCTCCAGCTGAATCGACGCGATACCCCAATCAAGGCCTGGAGAAGACCTGAATCATGAGCAAGCAGCCCGTCACCGCTGTGATCATCGGCGCCGGACACCGGTCGATGCTGTACGCCTCCTATGCCCTGCGCCATCCCGATGAGATGAAAATCGTGGCGGTGGCCGAGCCCGACGAAGTCCGTCGGCGGAAGGCCGCGGAGGCCCACGGAATCCCACCTGAGCGCTGCTTCCTGACCGCGGAGGAACTCGCCGCACAGCCGCGCATGGCCGATGCGGCAATCAATGGCACCATGGACCTGCATCATGTACCGACGACCCTGCCACTGCTGGAGGCGGGCTACCACGTGCTCCTTGAGAAGCCGATCTGCCCGAATGCTGCGGAATTGATGCAGCTTCTGCGCGCCACACAGGAGACCGGCCTGCATCTCATGATCGGGCACGTCCTGCGATACGCGCCCTTCTACGTGCAGCTCAAGCAACGGGTGCTCGAGGGCGCCGTCGGCCGGATCATCAGCATGCAGACCGTGGAGAACGTGAGCTACCATCATATGGCCACTGCCTTCGTGCGTGGGAAGTGGAACCGGCGGGACACCTCCAACCCCATGCTCCTGGCCAAGTGCTGCCACGATCTAGACCTGATCTGCTGGTATATGAGCGGGGTGGATCCGTGTACGGTTGCGAGCCTGGGGGGCCGTAGTTTCTTCCGCGAAGAGTGCGCTCCCGAGGGGGCCACGGACCGGTGCCTCAACGGTTGTCCGCTGGAGGAAAACTGCACTTACTCGGCAGAGACCATGTACCTGGAACAGCGCTTCTGGCCCACCTACGCCTGGGAGGGCATCGAGCACGTGGACAATCCCAGCGACGAGTATAAGGCCGAGTCGCTGAAAACCACGAACCCCTACGGGCGCTGCGTCTGGCGCTGCGACAATGACGTTGTGGACCATCAGGGCGTGCTGATCCAGTTCGGCGACGGCTGTGTCGCATCCCACAGCCTGAACACCGGCACCGCCCGGCCTTGCCGCTCGATACACATCCTGGGAACCGAGGGCGAGCTCCAGGGCGTCATGGAAGAAGGAAAGTTCGTGATCCGCAGGCCAGACACCCGGCCCGGTCACGAGTTTTCTGAGGAGAGTGTGGACCTGGCGGTCTCCGGCGCCATGCACGGTGGGGGCGACCTGCGGCTGGTGAGCGATTTCGTGCGGGTTGTGCAGGGCGAAGAACCGTCGATCTCATGCACGAATGTGATGGACTCTGTGAACGGCCATCTGGTGGCTTTCGCAGCGGACATTTCAATGCTTGAGCAGCGCATGGTCGCGATCCAGGAGTTGCGGGAATCGACCGTTGCATGACAGATAACCGAGCTATATAATCACGTCAACTGAGCGCCGACCGCGAAGGTGGTGAGTTGTCGTGTCGGAGGAGACAAGGACGGAGCGAGATTTGCTGGGCGAGATGGAGATCCCGGCAGACGCTTACTACGGCATTCACGCGGCGCGTGCGCTTGAGAACTTTCCGTTGCTGGGACAGCCGGTGCACCCTGCGCTGATTGAGTGCCTGGCGCTCACCAAGAAGGCCTGCGCTCTTGCTAACATGCGGGCCGGAGTACTGGAAGAGCGAATTGGCCAGGCCATCTGCGCGGCCTGTGATGAGATTGTCGCTGGTAAGTTGCACGACCAGTTCATCGTCGATGCGCTCCAGGGGGGCGCCGGCACATCCAGCAACATGAACGCCAACGAGGTCATCGCGAACCGCGCGATCGAACTGCTCGGCGGCACCAAGGGCGATTACTCCCTCGTTCACCCCAACGACCACGTGAATCTGTCGCAGTCCACGAACGACGTCTTCCCCACGGCTGTGAAGGTCGCGGCGATCAAGCTGCTACGACCGTTGAGCCAGGCGATGAGCGACCTCCAGGGGGCGCTGCAGCAGAAGGAGAGGCAGTTCGCGGCGATTGTAAAGCTGGGCCGCACGGAGATGCAGGATGCGGTGCCTGTGACAGTGGGGCAGGAGTTTGCGGCATGGGCTCAGGCCATCCAGCGAGACTGGTGGCGGCTTTACAAGGTGGAGGAGCGCCTGCGCCAGGTGAACCTGGGGGGGACAGCGATCGGGACCGGGCTGAACGCGCCCCTACGGTATGTTTACTCCGCGGTCGATTATCTGCGCGACTTCACCGGCTTCGGACTTGCGCGGGCCGAGAACCTCATAGACTGCACCCAGAACTGTGACGTATTTGTGGAAGTCTCAGGGCTGCTCAAGGCTGCCGCGGTGGATCTTGCCAAGATCGCGGCAGACCTGCGCCTGCTGTCCTCCGGGCCGAAAGGCGGGTTCGGGGAATTCCGGCTGCCTCCCCGGCAGGCGGGCTCGTCCATCATGCCCGGAAAAATCAACCCGGTGATCACCGAAGCGGTGACGCAGGCCGCTTACCAGGTGGTTGCAAACGACAGCGCAATCACTCTGGCGGCGCAGGCCGGGCAACTGGAACTGAACGCATTCATCCCGCTGATCGCCCACAACCTGTTCCAGTCGCTGGACCTTCTCACTCGTGCGGCGCTGATGCTCAAGGACAAGTGCATTCTGGGCATCGAGGTGGACGAGGAGCATTGCCGTGAGCTGCTGGAGCGCAGCGCGGCGCTGGCCACTGCGATGGCGCCTTACATCGGCTACGACGAGGCCTCGCGTGTCGCGAAGACGGCGTTGGCAGAGAACCTGACCGTGCCGGAGGTCCTTCTGCGCGAGGGCCTTGTCACAGAAGAGAAACTCGCTGACATGCTGCGGCCCGAACAGCTGACAACACCGGGCATCGCCGGAGACAAGAGACGACGGGAAACGTAGGTGACCTGACGTGACCAGTATGAACCAAACGCCCAGCAGCGAGCGGCTGCACATCGCCATCTTCGGGCGGCGGAATGCAGGGAAGTCCAGCCTGATCAACGCGCTGACCCGGCAGGAAGCAGCCATTGTCTCCGCTGTCCCGGGGACTACCACAGACCCGGTGCGAAAGTCCATGGAGATCCTGCCCATCGGGCCGGTTGTCATCGTGGACACCGCGGGGATCGACGATGTGGGAGAACTTGGCGAGAAGCGCATCCGGATGACCATGCGCATTCTCGACCAGACTAATCTGGCGCTGCTGGTGCTGGATCAGGAGCAGTCTATCGACGGCTACGAGGAGGAACTCCTCGAGCATTTCCGAAAACGCGAGACGGACGTGATTGCGGTCGCAAACAAGATCGACTCGAATCCCGACTACTCCCGGGCGAAAGAGTGGGCCAAGTCCCGCGGCGTCCCCTTCGCGGCCGTGAGCGCGATGACAGGTGAAGGCATTGAGGACCTCAAGCGCCTCATGGCCGATGTGGCGCCTGAGAACTTCTTTCAGCCTGCGATCATCGGCGATCTGCTCAATCCGGGCGACATCGCGATCCTGGTTATTCCGGTGGACAAGGCCGCGCCCAAAGGCCGCCTGATCCTGCCGCAGGTCATGACACTGCGCGACGCCATTGACCATGACGCCTACGCCATGGTGGTCAAAGAGCGGGAACTGCGGGATGCTATCGGGAGCCTGAACAAGAAGCCGAAAATCGTGGTGACGGATTCGCAGGCGGTCCTGAAGGCTTCGGCCGACACCCCGCGCGACATCCCCTTCACCACCTTCAGCATCCTGTTCGCGCGCTACAAAGGAGACCTGGAGATGCTCGCGAAGGGTGCGAAAGCGCTGCGCAAGATCAAGCCCGGCGCGAAGGTACTTATCGCCGAGGGCTGCACGCACCATCCGGTGCCCGACGACATTGGGCAGGTGCAGATTCCGCGCTGGCTGCGGCAATATGCGGGTGGCGAGATCCAGTTCGACTATGTTTCCGGGGGCGATTTCCCCGCGAACCTTGCCGAATATGACCTCGTGGTGCATTGCGGGGCGTGCATGCTGAACCGCCAGGAGATGTTGGCGCGCCTGGGACGGGCCGAAGAATTGGGTATCCCGATCATCAACTACGGTGTGTTCCTCTGCTTCGTGCACGGTGTATTGGAACGGGCCCTGGAGCCGTTCCCCCTGGCAAGATTGGCCTTCGAAGAAGACTGACCGAGGCGCCGCGCTATCTCCGATATCCCTCCCTGCCGCCGCGGCATGGAGGGATATCGCCGTTCTGGGTGGAAACTTCCGATGCAGATCACTCACATGAGGTGAGCATGATGCAATGGCTTTGCCTGGCGGCTACACTCGTGGCATCGGTAGCCCTGGCCGCGCTTCAGAACGGGGACTTCGAACAGGGGCTCGCAGGGTGGTCCACCAATCACACCTGGTACGAGCAGCCCAAAGGCGCCGGGATGAGCGCTATTGATGTGGTGGATGGTGAAGGGCGCGGCGGCAGCAAGGCCCTTCGAATCACCGGGAAGGGGAACCGCGGGATCGCCATGCAGGTCTTCCCAGCCCGCCCGGGACGCTACCGGATCGCGGGCTGGATCCGCACCGAGAACCTGGGGGATGCAAGCGCCCAGATTCTCGCAGAGTGGATGGACAAGGAAAACAAGTGGATGAGCGGCTCGCCCGCCGGCGCTGTGACCGGCACCACCGACTGGCAGTGGATCGAGGCCACGGTGGACGCTCCGGCGGGCACACGTTCTGTGCATTTCGACCTCCTGGTGGGTGCCCCGAACTCGGGCACAGCCTGGTTCGATGACGTGGTCTTCGAGCGCGTGAAGTCCGGCTTCCCACCGCCGAACCCGCCGAACATCAAGGCGGATACGCCCGCGGGAGGGGATGGCTGCCTGCGCGTGACGTGGGACCCCGCGACATTGGGGCAGGGCGTGACCACGGTGCACGTTTTCTGCGAGGAAGACGGGTTCGGTGACGCGGGAACGGCAGTCCCCCGGGCTGCGTTTGATGCCGAAGCAGGCGAAGGCCTTATCCACTCTCTCGACAATGGCGTCCGGTACGAACTTGCCGCGACCTGCATGAATGGCGACGGTGACACGTCGCCAATGGGACCGCGTGTCACTGCGACCCCCGCCGATCTTCAGGCTCCCCGCCCGGGTTGGCTCCAGGTGATTGCGACAGTTGCCGGCAGGGCGAGAATCCGCTGGTGGCCGCACACACTTGAGTTCGATCTTGCGCGGCTGCACGTGATGGCCCGCGCGGATGCGACATCGGCGCCTGTGGGCCTGGAGGTGCGGGAGTTGGCGGACGTGCTGGCGCTGGACCGGCCCTTCTACTGCACAGAGCCCTGGGTGGAGCTGGAGGTCGCGTTTCCTGAAGGTGCGCGCGAGGTCGGCGTGTCCTGCGAGGATACCAGCGGCAATCGCGGGGAAGCAGTGTGGGCGGCTCCCTCTGCTCCCGCGAATCTCGCCGCTCAAGCTCCCTGCGCGCTGTGGACTGCGCCGGCCACGGAGCAACTGCCGGTGGATGCGCCGGCGCCTGCCGAGGGTGAGACCGGGTTCGACCTGCTCCTCATGCGCGGCCAGGCCAAGGGTTTCCAGGTGATGCTCAGACCTGAGCAGGCGCTCGAGGGCGTTCGGGTGGAGTTTGAGCCGCTCATGCAGGTGGGCGGCGACGGTGCGATCGATCCGCGCTGGCTGGCATGGCATTTCGTGGACTATGTGAAGATCGACATCAACTCCCGCGCGACGCCGCGCGAAGAATTGGTCTGGCCCGGTCCCGCTGAATACCCCGACGAGCTCGCCGATGACCTGGTCCGCGACTTGCAGCCGGGACGGCTGCAGCCGATCTATGTCCGGGTGACCGCGCCGCGGGGCGCCGCTCCGGGACAGTACCGGGGCAGGGGTTACGTGCGATCGGTACAGGGCAGCCGCGAGTTCGAGATCAGGATTGAAGTGTCGCCGGTTGAGCTTGCGGACAAGCCCAGACTTCAGTTCGTATACTGGGATTCATGGGACGATCCCTGCCGACAGTTCGGTGTCGAGCCGTATGCGGCGGACGGCTGGCGGGTGCTGGCCCGCCACGCTCAGCTCATGAAGGCACATCACCAGAATGTTTTCGTGGCCGCCTGGAGCCGGGTCCAGTCTTACCGCCTTGCAGACGGCCGGCTGGTGCATGACTTCCGGCTGTTCGATCGTTACCTGCGGACCCTCATGGAGAATGGCGTCGACCGGCGCATCTGCCTGAGCCACATGGGAAGCCGCACAACGGGCGAGTGGCAATGCCCGACCATGGGCTCCCATGGCCACGTGGTCACGGACCTGGCCAAAGGCGAGCAATTCCAGATGGACGTCATCGACCTGCTCCCGGCGCTCGAAAAGCACATCGAGGAAATCGGGCTCCTGGACCGGTTCACGGTTCACGTGGCCGACGAGCCTATCCCGGTGAACCTGGACAGCTACCGCGAGCTGTCGGCGCGAGTGAAGGCGGCGGCTCCCAGGCTGCCGCGGATAGATGCGGTGCATGTGCCGAACCTGGAAGGAGCGCTGGAGGTCTGGGTGCCGCAGCTCAACTACTTCGAGCAGTGGCTGGACCAGTACAAGGCGGCCCAGGCGGCGGGGAATGAGGTCTGGTTCTACGTGGCTTGGGTACCGCAGGGCAAACACCCCAACCGGATGATCGACAGTCATGCCATCAAGTCGCGGGTGCTTCACTGGCTCAATGCCATGTATGACACCGACGGCTACCTGCATTGGGCGCTGAACCGCTGGTCGATACCGCTGTCGTCGCTGGAGTCGCCCGGCGATCAATACATCTGCTGGCCGAGTCGCCTGTTCGTCTCGGATAGCTCCCTGCGTTATGAGGCAGAGCGCGAGGGCCTTGAGGACTGCGAGTTGATGTTCATGCTGATCGATGAACTGATGAAAGGCGGTCTCACCCGCGAGCAGGCGCTGGCGCAGGTGGTCGAGCTGGCAAGCCCCGGGGTGCGCGGGTTCCAGGACTACTCCCGCCAATGGGCGGACCTTGAGATGGCGCGCAAGGCGATGCTGGATCGTCTGGCCGGGGCTGGTCAGTGAAAAGTGGCCGGGACGCGTGGACGGATGGCGGCCGGATTTCAGCGACGAGAGCAGCAGCGGTTCTTGTGCTACCGCTGGTGGTGGCGATGAGCCTGCTGTCCGGATGCCAACCGCGCGGGACACCCCCGGCACCCGGGCTCGACCGGGTGCTTGACCCCGTGCCCGCGCGGGCTGTGCCTGACAGCGCCATGCGCTGGCTGGATGTCGCGGGCGCGCCCTATGGGGAAGCCTTCCGAACTCCGCGATTTTATGAGCCCACAGACCGCAGGTATGTGCGGGTGGAATGGGCTTCGCAGGCGGACACGTTCCGGGGCAGGATCGTCATGCGCGGTCTGAAGCCCAACTTCGCATACCAACTCAAGCTCATGGGACGGGCAGGCGTCATGCCCGGAGACCCGACGCCCGAGGCCCTTGCGAGCAGACGGCTCGGGGAACTGGGACGATGGTGGTCAGCCGTCGACGACTCGAATGTGGCCGACTGCAAACTGGAAGCGCGCCTGAGAGCCGGAGCAGATGTCCGCGGGTACCTTCTCTTCGATTTCCTGGTGACCGATCGCAACGGCGACTGTGTCCGCGAATTTGCTCTGGATAGCAGCTACCACGTGCTGTGGCGGTCGGATCAGCGGACGCGAGGTCGCACTGATTCGCCCTACCACGAGGTGCGGGTGGACCGGGGGCACTACGGGTACGCTTCGAGTGACACGCCTGCCCCGGAAACCGTCCGAGTGTTCGCTGAGAGGGAAGGGCAGCGCCCCAGGCCCGGCAACATCATCCTGCCACCCGGGGAGTACCCTGTGCTCATCAACATCACCGAAGAGAGCTTCCACGCGAACCAGAAGGTGCGGGTGCAGGACGGTGGTTTCTGGGCCCAGGTGCTGGAGGGCCCGGTGGATTTTGTCATCTCGCGCGCTGTACGGGAGCCGCAGACTTCAGCCGGTCGGAAGCCGAGTGCACCATGAGTAAGGCCGTGCAGCGGATGTTCGGGCAGATCCCGGCAACTTACGAGCTGACCAATACCGCGATGACGCTGGGGTTGGACCGAACCTGGCGCCGGGCAGCGGCGCGAATAGCGGTGGCCCACGGTGGAAGCAGCTGGCTGGACGTGTGCTGCGGAACCGGAGACATGACTTTGGAGCTGCGGCGCCAGGGCGGAAACGGCCCGGTCATCATCGGCGCAGATTTCGCGCTGCCCATGCTCCAACGGGGTAGACAACGTGCCGCCGGTCCAGGAACGGCGTTCGTCGCCGCAGACGCCACGCGCCTGCCCTTTGCGAAGGACCAATTCGACCTCGTGACGGTCTCCTTCGCGTCACGGAACCTGAACACCGGGCGGGAAGCGTTCAGGGCCGCCTGGAGTGAGATGGCCCGCGTGCTAAAGCCCGGCGGGGCGCTGGTGATTGTGGAGACCAGCCAGCCACCGAACCGGTTTGTGCGATGGGCCTATCACACCTTCGTGCGTCTCACAGTTCCCGCTCTCGGTCGGCTTATTTCCGGTTCGCGTGAGGCGTATGCGTATCTCGCCCACACGATTCCCCGGTTTCTCGGCGCCGATGAGTTCGCTGCAGTGCTGGGGGATTGCGGATTCTCAGACGTCACTTTCCACCGTATGACCTTTGGTGCGGTGGCCGTCCTCGTTGCGGTCAAGTAAGCCCCGGGCCACTGGGCGGAACCTCAGGAGTTGATGGCGCGTGTCGGACCAGACTGGACGTGTGGACAAAGTTCGCGTCGTGATGGTCGGTGCCGGGAGCATGGCCAATGCGGTGCACTACCCGTCACTGTCATCCTTCGAGGACGTTGAGATTGCCGCTGTATGCGACCTGAACCCGGAGCGGCTGGAGCAGACGGCGGAGAAGTGGGGCATCGCCGGGCGCTACCAGGACTATCGGAAGATGGTAGAGGAAGTCGCTCCTGACGCTGTTTACGCCATCGGACAGCCCGAGTACATGTTCGAAGTGTGGACGTGGTGCCTGCGGCAGGGGCTGAACCTGTACATCGAAAAGCCCATGGGGATCACGATCCACCAGGCGCGGGCCCTGGCGACGCTGGCCGAGCAGAATGGCTGCATCACCCAGGTGAGCTTCCAGCGCCGGACCTGCCCCATGGTAGTGCAGCTGCGCGACGAGTGCCTGAAGCGCGGCCCCATCACCCACGCGGTCTGCGAGTTCTACAAATGCGCGCCGGACCCGTATCTTGCGGCGAGGGATCACATGATGGATGACGGCGTCCATGCGATCGACACGCTGCGCTGGATGTGCGGCGGTGAGGTGACCGGCGTCCAGTCCGTCACCCGCCGGGTACTCACCCCGGACATCAACTTCATCGTCGCCACGCTCCGGTTTGACAATGGTGCGACCGGTGTGATGATCAACAGCTGGACCAGCGGCCGACGGATTTTCCGCGTCCAGATGCATGCCCCGGGCATCTGCGCTGAGGCGGAGCATGAGGGCAAGGGGTTCTTGTATGCGGACGGTGACACCACCGGCGTCACCTACGATACCCGCGAGGTATCGGGGAGCGATGAGTTGTTTGTCTATGGAGGCTTCCAGGCGAAGAACCGGGAGTTCATTGACTGCCTCAAAGAAAAACGCCAGCCGGGTTCGCACTTCGCCGATGCCGTGAAGACCATGGAAGTGGCCGAGATGATCCTGGCGCAAACGCTGACTGCCGAGTGGGACGAATCCCGGCGTGCCTGAGAGGGGACTGGATATGCTTAGGGCGGTCTGGATGCTGCTGTTGACCGCTGCCTGCGGGGCCTTCGCTCAAGACACCGCAAGTCTCACCATCGCGGACATGGATGCTACACCCGGCCAGTGGCGGAGCAAGTTCACCGGCCACAAAATGGTGGAGGTGGAGCGCGATGGCGCGGAGACGGGGGCATTGCAGCTGGACTTCGACCTGACTGCCGCCCCCCACTACGACTGGGTGCGCGCCGTGGTCTCACCCGGTGTCAAGCTGGAGCCGTACACCCACCTGAGCGTGCGGGTGTGGTCCGATGGCTGCGGGGCCCACGTTGCCCCGATGCTGATTCGCTCGGTGCCCGCGTCCGAGGGGAACCGGTCGGGAGAGGACGTCTACCCGGCGCAGAATCGGGCCATTGTGCTGGCACACCAGGGCTGGAAGCAGTTCAGCATCCCCCTGGGGGCGTTCACGACTGATGGCAAGCTGCCGGACGAGGTGCACCAGTTCAACTTCGCACTGTCGGGCGCCCGAACGCAGGTGAAGGGGCGACTCATGCTTGACGACTTGAGGCTGACGATGCAGCCGGAGGGAGAGATGCTTGAGGAATCGGTGGACTATCCGCCGGCGGATATTGCGATCAAAGATGAGGCGGAGTTTTTTGGGTTGATGGACCTCGACCGGCCGGGACTCGAAGCCGTGCGCGATGCCGTTGCGCGGCAGGATTGGGCGGCTGCGAAGGAGGCATGGGCCGCGCACCTTCAAACACGGACGACGCCGGTCTGGACGTGGTCGCGCAAAGACAAGGCGCGGATTCTGGAGGCATACGAGGCCCGGTTCGGTGGGACGGCGCAGTTCGCTCCCCGCGCCGATCGCGTGCTGGCGCGAGATTTCGACTGGCTCGGGGTCCGCAAGCAGCTTGAGAAGGATGTGGAATGGCTGCAGGGGCCGACGGAATGGACCCACGTGCTCAGCCGACACGGCTACTGGAAGGATCTGGGGTGCGCATACTGGGCAACGGGGGACGAGAAGTACGCGGAAGACTGGGTGTACATGCTCAAGGACTGGATCGCCGACAACCCCGTCCCGCGGATCCTCACCAATTCGCGGGGGACGCGGGGGACCGTGTGGCGCACGCTGGAGACCGGAATCCGCGGGGACTGCTGGTTTGACATGATGGAGCTGTTCATGGATGCGCCGGCCTTCGACGCGGAAGCCCGGTACCTGATGACGCGCTCTCTCGTGGAACATGCCCGGCATCTGCACCGGTACACGGTGGCTCTGCGGATGGGCAACTGGCAGGTGGTGGAGTGCACCGGGCTGGCTGCAATCGGGATCATGCTCCCAGAGTTCCGGGAAGCAGACGGATGGCGCCGGCGTGCCTTTGAGTATCTGGCGTTGCATATGGAGAAGGACGTCTATCCCGACGGAGCACACTCCGAGCTGACGCCGGGATACCATGGCTGGGTGTTAGAACGGTTCCTGAAGGCCGCGCTGCTATGCGAGGCCAACGGGTACGAAGTGCCCGGGTTGCTGGAGCGCCACGAGCGGATGTTCGAGTTCCTCATGCACGTCAGCCGGCCGGACCGCCGCTACTGGGCGCTGGGAGACGCGGGGTCAGGCGGGGGGATCGAGAACATGATGGGCCTTGGTGCACTCCTGTACGGACGCCAGGACATGCGGTTCTTGGGCAGCAAGGATATCCAGGCGGGCTGGCTGTGGCTTTTCCCGCAGGAGCAGCTGGACCAGTATGCGACCATCGAAGCACGGGAGCCCGAGTTCACCTCGGCCATGCTTCCGTATGCGAAGTACTGCGTCATGCGCACTGGTTGGGAGCGCGAAGACCGCGCGCTGTTGTTCGACTGTGCGCCCTGGGGCGGGGGACACAGCCACCAGGACCGGCTCCAGGTCCTCTTGTATGCAGGACGCGACCTGCTCATCGACCCCGGCATCTACAGCTACGATCAGCCCCTGTCGGGCAGTTACTTCCGCAAGGGAGTGGCGCACAACATCCTTACCATTGACGGAAAAGAGCAGATACAGGCGGATCCGGAGTTGCTGTCCTGGCAAGTGACGCACGAATTCGACCTCGCGGCCGGCAGGATTGAGCGGGACGGTCTGTCGCACCAGCGGACGGTGGTGTTCGTGAAGCCCGACTTCTGGCTTGTAGTCGATCACGTCGGTGGTGAGGGCGCACATGACCTGGTCCGCCAGTTCCACCTGCCGAAGGGCGATGTTGAGACATCTGAGCGCGGGTTCCGCACGAGCTTCCCGGACCATAATGTGTGGGTCGCCAGTAACAGCGGCGCGCTTGAGATGACCGAGGGATGGATCCCTAATTCGGGTTCCACCGCCGAGACGGCTCCGGTGGCCGTTTTCCGAGATCAAGCCACGCTCCCGGCCACCCTCGGCACGGTGATCGTGCCCTTCACCGAGGCATCCGAGCTGCCGAAAGTGGAGTGGGTGCGACTGGAAGAGGGAGCCCTCGCGGTTACGCTCGCCTGGCCGGACGGGCAGAAGGACACGGTCGCAGTGGCGCAGGATCCGGGCGAGATGCACATCGGGGAACACAGCGGGCAGGGCCGGGCCATTTGCGTGCGGACTGGACCACGAAGCACGGCGGCAGCGGTGCTGGACGGGCTGAACGTGGCTGGACCCAGATGACGAAAACACGCCGGCGCGGATTGTCGCCTGCCCGCGCCGGCGTGATGATCAGGAACTCGCGCTACTTCAGGAACAGCTCGACCACGGGGATGGTCACTGGCGGCTTGGTGATGGGCAGGTCCAGTGTCAGGGTGTCGCCCGCGCCGCCCTCGATGCTTGCCTGGTGCTCGTGGGGCGTGTGGAAGAACACCTCGGACGCGTCGTTCAACAGTTGCGCGTAGGCCACACGCTCCCTGTATGCGCCGTCCAGGTGAAGCTGCTTGATGGGCCAGTTGAGGATGTGGACGTACAGCCGGTTGGTCTGCGGGTTGTAGGTGAGGCGGCAGTCGTTGGGCGTCTTGAACTCGGCGGGCGCCTGGGTGCAGCCGTAGATCGCCCGGCCGTGACGCTTCATCCACTCTCCCATTCCGGCCAGTCTGTCCAGCGCGCGGTAGTCGAACTCGCCGCGACCGGTAGGCCCCACGTTGAGCAGCAGGTTGCCGCCCTTGCTCACCGTGTCGATGAGCATGGTGAGAAGCTGCTCCACGCTCTTCCAAGTGGCTTCGTCTCGGTGGTAGCCCCAGGAACCTGAGAACGTCTGGCAGGTCTCCCAGATTACCTTCTGTCCGTTGACGCGAACCCAGTCGCGGACCAGAAACTGCTCAGGGGTCTTGTAGTCCCAGCCGCCCTCGACGTCGTGCAGGTCGAGGCGGTCATTGACCAGAATCTTCGGCTGCAGTTCGCGCACCATTGCCAGAAGCTTCTCGCTCTGCCAGTCATCGCGGCCCTTGCCCACGCGGGTTTCGTTGGACGGGTAGCTGAAGTCAAAGAACAGCAAGTCCACTTGCCCGAACCGAGTGAGTAGTTCGCGAGTCTGGGCATGCAGGTACTCGGCATACTTCCTCTGGTCCCGGGTCTCGTTGAGCTTCTGGCGATCCGGGTGGTTGCGCATGGAGTGCAGGTCGTCGATGACAAAATGCGGGTGGTGCCAGTCGATGACCGAGTGGTAGAAACCGACCCTCAGACCGGCCCCACGGTAGGCCTCAACCATGGGCGCGATCAGGTCCTTGCCGTAGGGTGTGTTGGTGACCTTGTAGTCGGTCTGGTCGGTATCCCAGAGGCAGAAACCGTCGTGGTGTTTGGTGGTGACCACGAAGTACTTCATCCCTGCGTTGCTCGTGACCTTGGCCCAGAGTTCGGGGTCGTACAGGTCCGGGTCGAACCGCTCGAAGTATTTCTGATATGCTTCGTCGGGAATCTGCTCACGCTGCTTGACCCATTCATGGCGGGCCGGCAATGCGTACAGGCCCCAGTGGATGAATAGACCGAAACGGTCGTGAGTGAACCAGCTGCTGTCACCGACAGCCGGGCGTACGTCTGACATGGGAGTCCTCCCTGTTTGGCGATGCCTCCAACGGAGTTGGCCTCGGCTATGACCGGGCACACTGGATGTGTTTCGCCGGAGGGGGACGGGTGCCCTCCAGCGAATAGACTTCACAATCGCCCACCGGCCGCTGCCGGAACGGAAGGAGACGAGACGCCCTTGTCATCGATCACAGCTGCTGAAGTCAAGGCCTACGCCCGGGAGTTGGGCGCTGATGTGGTCGGCATCGCGTCTGCCGAACGCTGGGAAGGCGCGCCGATTCAGATGGACCCGCGGCAGATCATGCCTGAAGCGAAGTCGGTCATCGCCATGGCCTTCCGGGTCATGCGCGGGAGCCTGCGCGGGATTGAGGAAGGCACATTTTTCAGCAACTACTCGTCCATGGGATATGGCGGGCTGACCTACCTGTACATGCCCCTGGTGGTCATCAATCTCGCAAAGGCCATTGAAGACCACGGCTACGAGGCCATACCCTACGGCCACCAGAGCGACTGGCGGGCTGTGGATGGCAACGGCTTTCTGCGCGAGGGCTACAGCCGCGCCGTGGAGCCAGGTCGTGCGGAGCCCGATGTCATGGTCCACCTGCGTATCGCCGCCTATCTGGCGGGTCTGGGCGAGATTGGTTACAGCAAGGTGTTCCTGACCCCCGAGTTCGGCCCGCGCCAGCGCATCGGTATTGTTGTCACCGAGGCCGAACTGGAGCCAGACCCGATCTACGACGGGCCGCCGCTGTGCAACCGATGCATGGCGTGCGTGCGGGACTGTCCGGGGCAGGCGATCAGCGCCACGGAGACTGTGAAGGTGAATCTCGCCGGGCACGAGGTGGAGTGGGCGAAGCTGGACTGTGAGGCCTGTGACATCGCCTTCCGCGGGGGCAAGGTGGTGGATGAGGAAGGCATGGAAGGCGACTACACCGAGCCGATGTACGGCAAGCAGATCACCCGCAGTCAGTACACGCCTTTCTACCGCAAGCCGCGGAACCTGTACAACACAGGTCAGGCAATCTGCGGTGGCAGGGGCTGTATGCGCGCCTGCATGATCAGCCTGGAGTCCCGCGATGTGCTGAAGAACAAGTTCGAGAAGCCCTTCCGGCGGCGCAAGCCCTGGACGGTGGACTGGTCCCAGGAGCCGGTGCGCGGGGAGACCGGCCCTTCACACAAGGAAGCCGACTGAACGTGCGTTTCGCCATTGGATACCAACTGAGTGAAGAAGATGAAGAGCCGTTTCTTGACCTGGTCCGCGACTACCGGGAGCACATTGCGGAAGTCTACTTCCCCTGGGCGGACATGCCCTCGGGAAGAGCCCCTCTGACCACCCGACGGGGCTACACGGACTGGACCGCGCAGGGCCGGCTTGAGGACGACCTGCGGGCTCTGCGCGAGTTGGGCTTGAAGCTGGACATCCTCTTCAATGCAAATTGCTACGGACGCCACGCCGCCAGCACTTACCTGGAGAACCAGGTGGGATCGGTGCTCCAGCATCTCGAAGACATCGTGGGCGGGGTGGATACCGTCACCACGACATCGCTCACAGTGGCGCGAACGGTGAAGCAGTACTTTCCCCGGGTGGATGTTCGCGCGTCCGTGAACATGCGAATCGGCACGATCAAGGGGATGCAGTATCTCGCGGACCTGTTCGATAGCTTCCAGGTTCAGCGGGACTACAACCGGGACCTCGAGTACTTGCGGGAACTCAAGGACTGGGCTGATTCAGTGGGAAAGCGGCTGCACCTGCTGGCCAACAGCGGCTGCATGGCCTTCTGCTCAGGCCAGGTTTTCCACGACAACATGGTGGCGCATGAGGCAGAGATCGATGAGACCCGCAATATCGAGGGCTGGAACCCCCATGCCTGCTGGAACTACCTGCGGATCCGCGAACACTGGGTATCGATCCTGCAGAACACCTGGATTCGCCCTGAGGACCTGCACCACTACGAGGGCCTGTTCGACCAAGTGAAGCTGGCCACAAGAATGCACTCGCGACCGCGAATGGTGGTTCGCGCGTATGCGACCCGGAGGTTCCGGGGCAACCTGCTGGACCTGTTCGAACCGGGTTTCGCCCCGGCGCTTGCGCCGTATATCATCGACAATGAACGGTTCCCGGACGACTGGTTTGAGAGGACTTCCACCTGCTCGCGGCAGTGCCACAAGTGCGGGTACTGTGAGTCTGTTCTGGAACAAGTGCTGGTGAAGATGGAGGCCTGACCAGGCCGTCAGGCCTCGTAGCACGTCTGCACCCAGTCCCGCAATGTCCCCGGAAAGCGTGCGTGAGCAAGGCGCTCCTCGCCTTGCTGGTTCCCCCAGGAGTAGTAGATCACCGTCTCCCCCCGCCATTCCACGAAGTCGATGTCCGAGTTATTTATGTCCTCGCCCGGATCAGCGCGCAGGATGGGATTGGCCGGACAGTCCTGCCAGTGAAGCAGGTCCTGGGAGCGCGTGAGCCACGTCTCAAACCACCAGTCAGCCGTCGGCCGCTCCAGGTACCACATGTAGTAGAAACCGTCGATCCAGCGGATGCTCGGGCACGCTGTGTACCTGTCGGTTCCGTAGACTGCCCGGTCCACGGGGAGTTTGGTCCAGGTGCGCAGGTCGGCGGATGTGGCGAATTTGATGGTGAATGCGGGCCAGTGAGGGTCGTTGGTCTCGTAGGCCATCACGTATCGGTCAGCATCACGACAGACGGAGCAGTTGAAAAGAAGTTCGCCCTCGCCACGGATCGCGACCGACCGGCGCCAGGTCTTCAGGTCCGAGGACTCGAACAGGTGTATGTCGTCCTGCACCAGGCCGTCCTTCTCACCCAGGGTTGCATAGACGAAGACTCGGTCGTCAGCCACTAGGGGCACGCCGAAGGTGAACCCTTCGCCGAACTCGGCGAGGACTTCTCCGGTCTGGAACTCGGCGGCATCCTGGACATCCCGGGTTCCGTCGGCCAGCCGGCGGATGCGCAGGTAGTGGAGTCCTCCGCGGCTGTTGTCCGGAGTGCGCGGACGCACAGACTCGAAGATCAGCAGCTCACCCTTGTACTCAAAGGGCGAGACTTCGACCAGATGCATCTGCACCGTCCCCAGCTTTTCGATGCTTGGCATCTCATGCGGCCTCCGTAACAGTGCGGCCGTCGGCCTTGCCTGCCGGTTCCTTGCCCCACAGGCGGTCTCCAAAGAGCAGGTAGATCCAAAAACACGTGCCCACCAGGAGCCCGAAGGCGATTCTCGGCGAGTCGCTTGCGAAAAGCCCGGCATTCTGAGGGCTGATCATACCCTCGATGATGCCCGCGACCAGGAACATGGGCACGGTCCCAATGATCAGCCGGACCGCATCCTGGGCGGCGATCCGCAAAGCATCCCGTCGCGGGCGATCGCCCGGGTCCACCAGCGCGTGGCCGATAAGCAGACCGGCGGCGCCCGCGATAAGAATGGCGGACAACTCGGCTACGCCGTGAGGCGCGATCACTGAGACAAACAGCAGCAACTGATCCTCGTTGGCCGCTACACCCAGGAGAGCGCCTACCATGAAGCCGTTGGCGATGAGCACATAGAGGGTCCCCAGTCCGAAAAGCATCCCGAAGGCGAAGGCTTTCAGAGCCACCTGGATGTTGTTGCTGAACAATAGGCCGGAGAACTCAGCCCCGCCAAGCTGTGCCGCTGTGTCGGCGAAGTAGCTTCCGGCGGGTTCTCCTTTTTCCGCAAACTGCTGCCACGTGTGAACGGCGCCTTCGCTCACGAATGCCGGCGCCCAGGATGGGTCGGCCAGCACGGCGATGCATGCGATGAGCGCCGCTCCCACGGTGATAGCACCCGAAGCCAGCAGATAGGCGCCGCGCCGGCGGAAGGTGCGGGGTATCTCGGCCGCGAATAGTCTCCCGATGCCCAGTTGCCGACGACTGCGGCCCGTGTAGATCCGTGCGTACGCCCGCGCGCAGAGCTGGTTCAGATACTGGACACGCTCCGGGTCCGCCTCTGTAGCTCTTGCCTCGGAAAGTTGGGCGGCAAGCCGGCGATACAGCAGGCCGAGTTCGCGCAATTGCGAGTCCTCTAAGGACGACAGGCCACGGTGGTCTGCCTGCTCAAGCAGAGCGGCCAGCCGGCGTTGATCGGCGCGGTCGCGATCCTGGGTGCTGTCCGCGGGCAGCATGAGAGAAGAACCATACTCCAGGCAGGTGCGGGGCCAAGCCCCGGAAGCGATATGCAGTCTGACCAGGTGACGCTGGAGACGCCGGAACGGGTGGAGCTTGAGTTCGAACTGGCCGGCATCGGATCCAGATTCCTCGCGGCCGTCATCGATTCCTTGCTCCAGTTTCTGATACTCGTCGCCCTCGCACTGGCTCTTGGTGCGTCGCGGTGGGTTTTCACCGGCAACCTGGACAGTATCGGGCTATCGGCGCTGCTGGTCTTCATGTCCTCGATGTTGGTGGTCGTGATCTACTACGTGGCCTTCGAAATGGCCTGGGCCGGCCAGTCTCCCGGCAAGCGTCTTGCGGGCCTGGTGGTCGTGACCGATCAAGGCGGGCCACTGAGCTTCACTCAGTCCCTGGTGCGCAATATCCTGCGCCTGGTGGACATACTCCCGATTCTGTATATGACGGGTTTCTTTTCGATCCTGGTCACACGCCAGTGCAAACGTCTTGGCGATATGGCGGCGGGCACGCTGGTCATCAAAGTGCGCACCTTCGAACCGGCTGGCGACGAGAGCGCTGATGAGCCTGCCCCAGATGCGCCCCGGTACTCCCACCCGGTGGGCCTCGTAGCCCGGGCAATGCCCGGAGTGGCCTCGCTCAGCCCCCGCGAGCGCGAGACAGTGGTGCGTTTCACGCAGCGGCGTTTTGAGCTGGATGAAGCGAGTCGTCGCGATGTGGCCGAGCGGATCGCGGAGGGCCTGCGCCAGAAGTTCCCGGCGCTCTCGATACAGGAAGTGCCGGACGCGGAAGTGTTCATCCAGATCGTGTATGATGCGTGGATGGCCTCGCAGCGAGCCGCCGGGCCGCCCCAGTGACAGACACCGGAACGGTGAAAACGCCCGCACGGCCCCCCTCACGAAGAACCCGGAGGACAGCTCGATGAAGCAGCACCGCGATGCCCACCCGCATCTTGACCCGCGGCAGCCCAGGGATGGGAGCCGTCCGCTTACCAATCCGCCGGTGTTCGCCTGGAAGCCCGTCGAGGGGGTTGCTTCTTACGGTCTCGTCGTGGCCCGGGATGCGGGTCTGAGCGACGTCGTGCTGGAGACAACCGGGCTCCGCAACCCCATGTACCTGCCCTTCCGGGCTTTCGAGCCGGGAATGCATTACTGGACCTGGACGGCGGAGGGCCTGGAGCCGGAGGTCTTCAGCTTCGAGATGCCGCAGGATGCCGCCACCGTCGTCGTTCCGCCGGCGGAGACCTGGCTCGGCCGCCTGGGAGACGACCATCCGAGACTCTATGTGTCCCGGCAAGAACTGGCCGACCTCCGCGAGTCCCGCAATGGCGTGAGGGCGAAGGCCTGGGCGGAGCTTCAGTCTGCTGCCGACCGGTTACTGTCGGAGCCCCACGAGATAGAGGAACCGCCCTACCTGCCGGACCGAACCCGCGATTACCAGGCGTTCTTCCGTGCCTGGGCCCCGGTCATGTGGAATTCGCGGCGGTTCGTGAAAGGCGCGGAGTTACTGGCCTTCGCGTGGTTGGCCAGTGGGGATGAGCGCTATGGTCGGGCCGCCTGCGAGCGAATGGCCTCGATCTCGCGATGGGATCCGGATGGCTCCAGCCACATCAGCCACAACGATGAGGCGCACATGTCGGTAATCTGGAATGGCACGAAGGCCTGCGACTGGGCCTGGGAACTGTTCACGGCGGAGGAGCGCGCTGTGGTCGTCGAGCAGTTCCGCAGGCGCGGCGAGATCACCTACGAGCACATGCACGGCCGGGGCTGCTACGGCGTCACGCGATTCGATTCCCACGCAGGCCGTGAGATCGTGTTCCTGGCGCTCCTGGGGATGGTCTTTCATGAACATATCCCGCAGGCCGTGGAATGGCTCGACTGGCTCCGGCCGGTACTCTGCGGAATCTGGCCCGTCTGGGCTGGAGATGACGGTGCGTGGGCAGAGGGGCCGTCCTATGGGCTTGCGTATGTTTCCATCATGACCATGTTCGCCACCGCACTGAAGCAGGGCGTCGGTGTGGACCTGTACCAGCGCCCCTTCTGGAAAGGCCATGCGCGGTGGCGCGAGTGGTGCTGGCCGCCGTACGCGGAGTGGATCGGCTTCGGCGATCACACCGAACGCTGGCGGGGCAACTGGCTGTCCAACGCCCGGCTGGTAAACCTCATCCAGCTGCAGACAGGCACGTCTGAGTTCGGCCATTACGTGGAAAGCCTGCGAGCCACGGCGGAGAAACTTGAGACGCCCGATGACCGAAAGACGCCGGAGATATCAGCACAGGAGTATCTCCTGGGCGGACTTTTGGCGCCGGATTCGGCCACCACTCAGGACCGGATGCTCCGGGTCTTCCCCGGCGCCGGCTGGGCGGCGATCCGCACCGATCTACGCGACCCCGAGCGCGATGTCGCATTCATCTTCCGCTCTTCGCCCTTCGGTGCGATCAGTCACTCCCATGCCGCGAACAATGACTTCATCCTGCACGCGGGCGGCAAGGTGCTCGCGATGCCCAGCGGGTACTACGACGGCTACGGGTCCAACCACCACGCCCACTGGGTTTGGCACACAAAATCCCACAATTGCGTTACCCTGTCGGACGCCGGGCAGATCATGCGGTCCCACCGTTCCCGCGGCACGATTGCCAACGCCTTTGAGGATGACAGACTGGCGTACCTCGCAGGCATTGCCGATGAAAGCTACGCTGACCGAGCCACTTGCTGCCGGCGTCACGTGGTCTTCCTGAAGGAAGCGCTGGCGTTCGTGATGATCGACGAGTTCGTGGCCGTGCCCGGGATCGTCTCGGCGCTGCAGTGGAACATCCACTCATGGGCGCGGTTCGACGTGGATGAGAACACTCGTCGCTTCAGGCTGGAGCGCGAAGGAAGCAGCCTAGAAGGGACGTTCATGGTCCACCGCAACAGTTTCTTCTCGCTCATGGAGGGCTGGGATCCGCCACCAACTCGAGACAAGCCCAGCGACCAGTGGCTGCCACAGCATCACCTGCGCTTCACGCTTTCCGGCCCTTACGAGCGCGCGGTGCTGGGGACCGTACTGTGTGCGGGGTTGCCGGACCGCGATCCGAGTCCGGTGGAGACCGCGTTGGAGGATGGAGTGGAGACAGCGGAGGTTTCCGGCGCGCGCATCGAGTTGTGCGGCAGGAGCGGGAAGGAACCTGCAGATGAGCAAGCCCCCGTTGTGGCGCGAGTCACGCTGGCGGGTCTGTGTTACTCGGTCACTGAAAGCGGGATCTTGGTGAACCCCGCATGATCTCAGGTTCGCCGCCGGGTGCCTGGAGCCGTGCTGGTACGGGCTCACGCCGCCTTTGGTTCGCGGCGGTCTGCCTGTTCTTCGCAGCCTACGGTCTGTCGCTGTTCGGGCCGGTCGTGCTGGGAAACCGTGCCCTCTTCTGGCACGATGTGAGCATCGCTTACCTTCCGCTGCGCACTTCGGCGGCCGAGGCCATCGCTGCAGGTCACCTGCCGCTGTGGGAATCCCGTCTGGGCAATGGTTTTCCTGTGCTCGCGGAGGGTCAGGCCGGCGTGTTCTACCCACCGCATCTCCTGGGGTACACGGGTCTGCCGCAATATCAGGTCTATGCGATACTGGTCTGGCTGCACTGTGTCCTGGGCGCGGCTCTCATGGCGCTCTTCTGCCGCGAACTGGGCATGCGGCTCATGCCATGCCTGCTCGCGGGGCTCACCTACGGCTGGTCAGGCTTCTTCATCACCCACGTCATGCACATTACCATGCTGGAAGCCGCGGCGTGGATCCCTGCCATGCTGCTTTGCCTGGAGAAGTGGCTGAGCAATCCCCGAACGCACGGTTGGCTGGTCGGAGCCGCGGCGGCCCTCGCGCTCCAGGAACTGGCCGCGATGCCGCAGATCTTCTTCTACTCGCTCCTCAGCGCCATGCTGTATCTGCTGGTTGGCGCTGCAGGCAGAGCGCCGGCGGATGAGGACATTCGGCGCCCCGCATGGGTTGGGCGTGTTACCATGGCGGCCGTCGCGGTGGCACTGGGGGCGGTGCTCCTTGCCGCTGTGCAAGTGGTGCCGACCAAGTCGCTCGTGGGCGCATCTGACCGCGAAACAGTGACTGCGGAAAAGCTGCGGGAACTGGCCCTCCTGCCGCGCAACCTGGCCTATTTCGTACACCCCTATCTCCTGGGTTCGTATGCGGAGGGCAACTACTTCGGCCGTGACCACCACTACGAGGTCTGCGGTTTCACGGGAACGGCGGCCCTTCTGTTCGCCATCCTTGGCGGGGTGGTGGGCAGAGGCCGCGCGCGGGTATTCGCACTGTGCATCATCCCCCTGTCTTTGTTTCTCGCGCTGGCGAAACAGAACCCTCTGTACGAGTTCCTGGTAAATGTGCCCGGCTTCAACTGGTTCCGCGGAGCCGGGCGGTATGTCCTCTTGACGGGCGTCGGGGTGTCGCTGCTTGCTGCCTACGGCGTACAGGCGCTGGGGACAGTCCGGCGCGCACCGGCTCTTTTGGCATGGATTGGCCTGCTGGGGCTGTGCCTGTGGGCAGTGAGCTGGGCAGGGCTGCGCCTGGGCGGAAGTCTCATCTTGCCGCGCATGGAGAGGGTCGTGGGCGGCCAGGACACGACGCCTCTGGAGGCCCGAGAGGAAGCGCGGGAGAAGTATGAGTTCCTCATCGAGCGTGTTTCTCCCGCTGACCCAATCATGCTGCTGGTGCTGTTGTTACTGGGGCTGCCTGCCGCCCTGTGCGTTGCCCACCGGCTTCGGCCTTTTGACATACGGACGGTCGGGGAAGCCGCGGTTGCGCTTGCACTGGTTCAGCTTTTCATCTTCGCCCGGGACTACAATCCGTCCATTGAGCCCAGTTACTACACGCGGGCGCCGAGTCTGTCCGGGCAGATTGACAGGCAGGCGGGCCACTGCCTGTTCATTCACGATCAGAATCGCATCACCAACTCGGTAACACCGAAAACCAACCAGGGCTGGGCAGGGGGGGATCTGAGCAGATACTGGAACGAGCGCGAGTTCTTGCGCCCCAATCGCCAGGTGCTCTACGACCAGCGGTCTGCCAATGTGTTCTATGCACTCGTGCCCGCCCGATACTGGGACATCGACCGCCTGCTCAATGCCACGCTGGACGGACGAATTGATAGGGCCAGCGGACTGAAGGTGGCGCGGCCTACCGAAGTCCTGCGCGCGATGGGTGTCTCCGTGGTCTGCACAGCGGACCCCGATGCGCTCTCCAATCTGCCCGTGATCAGGCGGTACCCAACGTGGGTTGCCCGCCGTAATCCCGGCGCGATGCCGCTGGCCTGGTTCGCCGATCGACCGGTTATCTGCCCCGACAGGGAGTCCGCATTGCGGTACATGGCGTCCGCGGATTTCGGAGTTTGCGCACCTGCGGTTGAGATGGAGTCGGGCGCGGTCCTGCCACTCGATCAGGCCGTGCACAGGGGGAAGGTCATCTCGGCCACCAATGATTTCGGGAATGTGCGGGTGTGGTGCCAGACTCGCGAACCGTCCTTCCTTGTGGTGCGGGAGATGTGGGACAGCCATTTTCAGTGCCTGATCGACGGCCAGGAGACGCCGATCCTGCGCGCGAACTATCTATACAGGGGCGTGGTAGTGCCGCCGGGAGAGCACGAGGTGGAGTTCAGGTATGTGGCCGGAGATCTGCAAATCGGAGCAGCGATCAGCGGCATCGCGGCCGCCCTCGCAGTGTTCCTGCTGCTCGTGTCGGGCAGACGCAAAAGGCAGTGAACAGTTGACGACATTCGTATAGTCTGGTTATATAGGGGTACCGATGAACGGTCCCGTGCTCGTCGCAGACAGCCAGGAGACACAGCCGTTAGCCGGTCGCGGATCTGCACCGGCTCGTGTCGCGGCATGGGTACTCGTGATTGCTGCCTGCAGTGTCCTTGCACTGTACCTGCAGCCGGGCACGGCCTCAGTGAACGGCCTGCGCGTTCCGGTGGGCAGGGACTGGACGGCAGCGGACTGCGCACGTTTCGCAAACCTGCGCACCGACTGTGGTGCGCTCCTCGATGTTACGGGGCGGCTCATCTCTCCCGAGGGTGGCTACCGCATCCGTGTCTGGCGTGGTGACAGGGAGATCGCGCTCACGTCGCACATCAGGCCGGGGGAGAAGCTTCGCATCGAGCCTGCCCGCGATCTTGTCGAGCCCGTCGCGGATAGGATCGAGTACATTCCCGCCACTTGCATCCTGGCGGACGGGTCAACTGTCGACGGTTCCGTTGCTGCCAGCCCTGTCAGCGCTATCCGGCGCGAGCGCCGGGGAGCGCTGAGTGGGAAGCTGGTAAGCCGCGAACAGGCCGCCAAATGGGCAGTCATGGAGATCGGCAGCCGGCGCCCGCCGCACCGCACTCTGGCACTGACCTTCGATGACGGCCCCGATGACGCCTGGACGCTGAAAATCATGGATGCCCTTGAGGAGCGTGGTGCCCGGGGCACCTTCTTCTGCATGGGCCACGCGGTCAAGGTCTATCCGGAAGTGCACCGCCAGACCGTGGCGCGAGGGCACGAGACGGGCACCCACAGCTGGCTGCATGCGGATTACAACAAGCTCTCCGACGCGGCGATTCGCGCAGATATCCGTAAGTGCCTGGAGACGATGAAGGCGGCCGGCGCGAAAAGCGTGCGATGGTGCCGGCCTCCGTACGGCAACCACTCGCCGCGGGTGGACAAGGTGATCGCGGAATTCGGCCTGCGCATTGCGATGTGGGACGTGGACACCAACGACTGGCAACTGCCGGGCGCAGACAAGATCGTGTCCCGCATACTCAGGGGCGCGAAAGACGGCGGCATCATCTTGATGCATGATGGGCCCCGCAACAGGGAGCAGACGCTGGCGGCTGTGAAGCGCGTGGTGCCCCTGCTGCAGGCGCAGGGGTATCGTCTGGTGACTCTTTCCGAAGCCAAAGGACTTGTGCCGGTGTTTACGGGCGAGGTGCGAATGCGCATCGGTGACCGGGAGTTCGTGCTGAAGCCGCTGCCCGCCGACACCATCCTTGAAGTGGGCGCCGAGCGGCTGTCGTTGGCATGCGTACCATTGCGGGTCGGTGACGATTACCTGGTCCCGGCGCGGGAAGTGGGGACTGCCCTGGGCGCACAGGTGGCCTACGACAAGAAAAGCGAGACGGTTACCCTCCAAGTATTCGGCCGGTCCGGCGAGTTCAGGCTCGATTCCCTGCATGCCGAGATCGACGGTGCGCCCATTGAGTTGGACGTGCCCGCCGTTCTCTATGAAGGCCGGGCGATGGTTCCGGTCGGCGTGCTGAAGCGTTTCATCCCCATCGGCTGCAAGTACGACGAGAGCAGGCACGTGCTGAGTATCGCGATCCTGCAGAGTGCGGCTAATGAACTGATACAGGCCGTCGCTGCGCCCGTCGTTGCCGGCTAAGCATGCGTATCAGCGGAAGCGGACCCGGACTTCCCGAACGCGCGGCGTCGCCACCGAGTTGGTAGCGCCCAGCGCTAGCCGGTACTGGATCCATCGAGCCGCCCCGGGCAGATCTATGCCGTCCCCGTTGTCGAGATACCCGTCTGTTCCCCCAGCCCCAACCCAGCGCGCGCTCGGTAAGGCCTCGAGAGAACCCGCGCACCGGAGCTGTGCACGCACCCAGGTCTTCAGCGGGATATCGGCATCCCATTCGATGGTGACACGCCGCGTTTCGTCGTCCAGTTCCCTGGGCTCGGAGATGTAGTGTTCCTCCGGGCCGCGGTCGGAGATGCTGCCCACCGGGAGACGGACCATGCCGTGCGGACCGTTGCTTGGCACCTGGGTGACCCGGTCCGGCCTGAAGCCTTCCGGGCCGTTCCACCAGATCGCCGAGTGCCCGACGTGGTCATTGTTCACCTTGTGGTAAGCCACTGCCAAGTCGATTCGGCCATCTTCGTCGAAGTCCGCCGCGACGCAACCGGATGCCGAATGCATGAAAATGCGCTTGCGGTCTTCGGCGTCGAAATGCCCGCCCGGTTGCCCCCAGTAGATGAAGGAGTCTACGTCTCGGGTGCGGCCCTCGTGGTAGTTGGAGACGAACAGATCGAGAATGCCGTCCCCATTGAAGTCTGCCAGTTGCAGGGCGTTGACTCCGTACGCCGGAAGTTCAGTGCGGTTCTCCTCGCGGATGCCCTGGGGACCGTTCCAGTAGACGTACACGAATGAGTCATGGGGCCCGGTCGGGCTCGGTGCGTGCCCCCCGACTACCAGGTCCAGCCAGCCGTTACCGGTAAGATCCGCCGCCTGGGCACAAGACGCGTGACGGGCGCAAATCATCTGGCGGCGCGATATGTCGAAGCCCTCGGGACCGCCCCAGAGGATGAAGCTCCGGTCGGCGTTGATGTGAGGCACGAACAAATCCAGCCAGCCATCATTGTTGAGGTCGGCCAGCAGGATCCACCGGGTCTCGCTGTACGTTACCCCGTCGATCCTCATCTCCAACCGCTGCGGGTTGTGGACGTCGAAGCCATCGGGGCCGCCGTAGTAAACCAGGAGTTCGGGGTTCTGGAATCCGCCGAAGACCAGGTCCAGATACCCGTCGCGGTTGATGTCTCCGCAGACTACACCGTGCGCGCGCACCGTCGGGAAAACCACGTCGGGCTCGTACCGGTAACCTTCCGCGCGCCCCTTGAAGAGGAAGGAGCCCGGGTCCAGGTGCACGGCGTTCTCCGAGCAGTTCGCAGTGACGATGTCCACCAGGTTCCTGTCGAAAATGTCCACGCAAAGGGCGTCCACGCAGTCTCGCCCCTTGAGATGGATGCGCCGCTCAGGCGCGAAACCCTCGGGGCCACCGGTGTAGATGACCGGGTCGATGTCACCCCCACTGCGTCTGGCGCGGTGGTTGACGAAGACCAGCTCGGGCCGGTCCGCGCCCCGGAAGTGGCCGATGAGCGCCCGACGGACGTTGTGACTCAGCAGGCGGACGGGCGCCGGATCGATCCCCTCGGGCGTGCCCCTGAAAACCAGCGAGGGAACAGAGAATGTAACTTCGTCGCGCTCGGTTGCGATGACTACCGCGGCGCAAGGACTGTCATCCAGATGCCCCACCGCGACGTCGCAGGCCATTGATGTGGCCAGCGGCGTGCGCCTGTCCTCCGAGAACCCCTCGGCACTCCCCCAGTAGCACCACGAGCACTCCGTTCCTGAACAGTCGTCCCGGGCGGCGAGCACCAGGTCCGGGTAGCCATCGCTGTTCACGTCGCCAATCGCTGCGCTGAGGCAGGACCGGCATAGCAGCACGATTGGCTCTCCGAACCCTCGGCCCCGGACCGGGACCAGGAGTACGCGGTCGGCGAGGGGGACGAACAGGTGTGGCAGTCCGTCCAGTTCGAGAATGCTCGGGACGGCCTGCGTGGCAGTGACGTGGTCCTCCGGTTCCGACGGGGTCTCGGACGCCGCTTCCTGCGCAGCCCTGTCGGCAACAGGCACTGTTGAGATTGCATCGGGGCGGAGACCCTCGGGCCCACCCCAGGCTACCCTCGGCGGCCCGATCGATGAGAAAAGATAGAGGTCGCAGTAGCCGTCGTCATCCAGGTCGGCGGCGCAGATTTGGTCAGCCTTGATGTCCAGGTCGGTGTGCACTTCGCGCTCGAACCCAAAATGGCCCTGGTTGAAGACCCGCAGGCGCCCCGTTGTGATAATCGCCAGGTCCATGCGCCCGTCGCCATTGAAGTCTCCGGCTGCGATGGACGAGGCGGTCGGTGCGGGCAGACTGACACATCGTTGCCGGCTGAGACCGTCCGGGCCCCCGTAGTAGATTAGAGCGTTCAGGTCGGTGCGCGTGCCGTTATAGCGCATCGCCAGGGCGAGGTCATCATAGCCGTCGCCGTTGAGATCGGCGACCACCCCCGAAATCGCCCCGTCCGATGGAAGCTCAGTGAGTTCAGGCCGGCCAAAGGGGTCAGAGTAGATGTAGATCGGCGGGCGCTCCCAGTGGTTCTGGCTATTGCAGACTAGAACATCGGCGAAGCCATTTCGGTTGAGGTCGAACTGGTGGATGCGCTGGAGAACACCGGCCCGCGAAACATACAGGTTCTGCCCGGCGTTCCCCATCCGTCCGCGCGAGAAGCCCTCGAAGCCCCGGGTGATCCACAGGTGGTTCCGGTCATCCGGCATGTGGCTGTTCCTCCGACATGCAATCGGTGAGAGATACACAATCCAGCCCCGAGCGTCGCGTTATCAGCCTGTGACCGCCGATGGCTGCAGGAGAAGCTCGGCCCAATCAGACGGCGCGTATCCCGCCTGCTCAAGAAGAAGGTGATGGTAGGTGAAATCCCCAAACTCATGGGCCCGGTGGGTATCGGTGGCGATGGAGACCGTCACTCCGGCCTCCCGGCAGAGACGCAGCATAACCCGGTCGCAGTCTTGCACCTGGTAGTGGCAGTTGAGTTCCAGGGCGATGCCGTGCTCGTGCGCTGTGCAAACAAGCCACTCGATCAAGGAGTGGGGCACCTCGCGTTTCTTCTGCGCCCACTCCCGGAAGGGGTGGGCAAGGGAGTGGACACCAATTCCGCAGAGCGCAAGGGTCCGGACCATGAACTCTTCCGCCACTTTGCTGTCGGACAGGTCGCCGCTGAGCGCCCGGATACCGTGGACCGCGCCAACGATGATATCGAGGCGCGGCAGGAGGTCAGGATCGAACACCACGGTGCCGTCCGCAAACACGTCAAGCTCCACACCAATGAGCATGTTCCCGCGACGCCCGGTTTCGAGCCACTCCACATATGCCGCGCACTGGTCCAGTCCCTGCCGGTAATGGGCGTCGAAGATCTCCCGGGCGTCGTCGCCCCAGAAAGCCCATGCCTTACCGGGCGGGTAGAAAATGTGGGCGCTGTGATCTGTGATGGCGAAACAGACGTCGGAGGTTGTCGCGATTTCCTGGTACATTCGAAGGCTGACGTCTTCGGCACATGCGGATAGCTCGGTGTGGCAGTGCGTGTCGAACAGCTGCATCGGCGAGTCCTCTTCAGGGCGCTTTTCCCGGCGGGTGCGGGTGCTTCGGTCTGCCCGGACCACAGTTTACACCATAGAAACTTGGGGTCAACTGCGGGCCTCTCGCGACCGCATGGGCAAAGCCCCCGACAGACTGGACCGCCGGGAGGCAATGCGAGCCCTCGTAGCGAAATGATTGCGAATACGATTTGAGAGAGGACGGACTCACATGCGGGCCTTCTGCGCAATTTGCGTGCTCATCACCGGAATCGCCGCCGCCCAGGGAGAGCGGCTGCTCCCCTGGCAGTCTTGGATTGAGCAGGCTAAGGTGGCCGAAACCAGGGAGCTCGACACGCTTTTCGATCTGCCCTGGCGAAGCTCCGGAGGCAAGGAGGGGGTCCTGTCGCTCTCGGACGAGAAGGGGCCCTGGGGCGGTCCGTGCTGGCGGTTCGATGTGACGATCGACCACAAGAACGCCGGCCAGTATCCCATGGGCTGGCCATCCTTCGAAACAATACCCTCGCCGCCACTGGACTTCTCGGGGTATGACGCCCTCCAATACTGGATCCGCTGTGACACCAGTCCGGACCGCAGAGGAAGCATCCGCTTCATCCTCTGGACCGATGGGGCCCTGCGAATTAACACACCGCTTCCACCGCTCAAGCCGGGGAACTGGACGCTGGTGACCCACCGCATCCGCGACCTGCCGAGCATCAATGCCGTGGATCGACTGCATTTCTTCCTGTGCGAGGACGAGTACAAGCATGGGGAACAGCTGTCCTTCACGGTCGGCGGATTCCGATTGTGCAATCTGGAGAAAGAACGGAGCCGGCTGGCAGATGGTGAGGCCGCGATGGGCCTTTGGCTGGGGGAGCGCGCCGACACCGGGGAGCAGGCGGTGATCCAGGACCGAGGCGCTGAGGCGGTACCGGCCCTGTTGGTCTTCGAGACCGGCGACGCTGCATCTCTCAAGCCGGATGACGAACTGGCGATCCGGTTCCACGAGGTGTTCAGCGGCCAAGAGACGGAGCAGCGGATGCCGCTAGGTGACAGCGTCCCCCCGGGTCAGGTCTCGAGATTCACGCGTGCCCTCCCCACAGCCGATCTCGCGCCCGGGTACTATCTGGTGGTCGCCGATGTCAGGCGCGGGGGGAATTCGCTGCTGGGTGGACGAGTGGGTTCGGATGACCTGTATATCCGCAAGCCCGATGAGAGTATGACTTACACCGTCCTGTCCATTCGTTCGGGAATGGTGCAGTGGGTGCGCGACCTGCTGCATGGGGACATCATGTGCAGGACACGGATTGCGCTGCCGCATGTCTATGACCCGCTCAACCCCGACACCTACCCGGAGTTCATCCAGCTTTTCGCGCACTCCACGGGCAAGCATACCGAGGGCAATGAGGCCGGAGATACGGGGCTGGTGCTCGCGGCGGAAGCTTTCCGGAAGTCCGGCGACATGGTGCGCTGCCGGTATGTCGAGGGGCTGCTTGAGGACAGCTTCCGCAGCATGATCGACAACATGCAGGCGCCTGGCGGCGGGACGATCACCTGGGTCAACCAACTTGCCGATGACGGGATCGGCAAAGGCGGTCGCAGTAACGCCTTTGGGGCGTACGATTCGAACCAGATCGGCGAGTGGCTTCGCCCCCTGGCGTACGGGATCATCTATTACAGCCGCATCCCGGGTCGCGAGGAATACGCGCGGGAATTGAGCCGCGCTTGCCGCAAGGCCGCCGACTTCCTCATCGCCCACTCGCTACAGGATTCCGACGGGATTCCTCACGTCATGCGCCATTTACATCTGCAGGAAGCCGCGGACGGCACTGTCCGGCAGGTTGTCTATCACCAGGAGGGGCGGCAGTGCGACGTTTACCTCGGTCGCGCGCTGGCCGGACTCTCGTACTACGCCTACGCCATGCAGCTTCTAGGGGAGAGGGTGCCGGACAAGTGGTGGGAGGTCATGGACAACACCGTCCGCTGGTGCGACAGGAAGATGAAGCCCAACGGTTGGTTCGACTGGCAGTGCGAGGACGTGGTCGAAGGCGGCTGTCACACTTTTCTTGGCAATATCTACGTCGGGGAGGGCATGTTCGGCTGTTATCTCGCTACCCGGTACGCCGGAAGAAACGAGGAAGCGGACAGGGCTGCCGCGGCTACGAAGAAAGCCTACCGGTATGTTACGGACGACTGCTGGATCCGGGGACGCAAATTCGCGTACCCGCTGGAGTTCTGGGTCGGGCCCTATGTGTACTGGCTGTTCACGGAATACCTGGACACAGTGGGGCCCGACGAGCGTTTCCAGGACTGGCTCTCCGAACTTGACCGCCGCTGGTCCGTCGATAGAGGCTGGCGCGATTTTCTCGACCGCGCACCAGAAGGCGGATGCGGCCGTACCACAACCAACGGCATGCTGGAAGTGTCAATTCTCGGGTATCTCGGGATCAAGCAGATGGATGAGACCGGCGAGCCGCTGCATTGGGTGGTTGAGCCTTGAGTCTGCTCGCCTTACTCCCGAGACCAGGAGGTCGTTCAATGGGTTTCCCGCGCATCCTTGCGCTCTGCACCCTGCTGTTCGTCACCACCGCGACAGTGGCACTTACCGGACCTGAGCCGGTGGTCTTCGGCTTTGAGGACGAGAGCTCGCCCCTCAATGAGAAGTGGCTGCCCAGCGTGCTGGACCCGGCGACGAAGTCAGTCAGCTTCTCGGCCGAGATGGCGCGCGGCGGTACTCAGAGCCTGCGTGTCGAGGGTAAACTGCCGGAGGGCTTCGGCGTCTCATACACGCCCTGGCGCGACTGGACAGGGTACACGAAGCTGTCCTTTGACCTGTGGATACCCCCCAGCGTTCCTGCCGGGGAAGAGGCCTTCGACTGCTGGGCGTACCTGAAGGACGCCAGCTACTACTGGTATCAGACCCCGATCTATGCGGATGCGGCGAGCCTCAAGCGCGTGCGGCAGCCGGCCCGCGGACAGTGGGCCCACTACGAACTGGACATTTCGCAGACATCCTCGATCTGGAAGCCGGGCGGGCATAAGCGATCCTGGCGTCACGCGACTCGTAACCCCCGGGAGTTCGGCCTGCGCTTCTTTGGCAAGAGTTCGTGGGAAGGCGCCGTGTTCATCGACAACGTGACGCTCAGCGGAGAAGACCGGATTCTTGGCCCCATAAAAGAGCGAGCGGGGGCGAAACGCGGCTGGATCGAGCCCGTCGCCAACGCGAAGTCGGTGCCGAAGTATGAGAAGTTCGAGTTGACTTTTGATGTGGCGGAAACCTACGAGAATCCCTTCGACCCCGATATTGTGGATGTGGAGGGGCATTTCATCTCGCCCTCAGGCAACACGGTCAGGGTTCCGGGCTTCTACTACCAGCACTACGAGCGCGCCCGCACGGACGAGGGCTTTGAGCGGTTGACGCCCGTTGGCGATTCTTGCTGGAAGGTCCGATTTGCGCCCAAGGAGATCGGCGAGTATACCTACTGGGTCACCGTCACCGATGCCGAGGGCGTCCTGGCTTCGCGTCCCAGCACCTTCTTAGCTACTGCTCCTTTGCATCCGGAAGGGTACGTCCGGGTGAGTCGCAGCGACCCGAAGTACTTTGAGTTCGAGAACGGCGACTGGTTCTGGCCCGTCGGCATCAACATGCGTGATGGGGGAGACGATGCCTCCAACCAGGCGGGGACGTACGACTTCGACCGGTACTTCAAGCGCTTCCACGAAGAGGGCCTGAATTTCGTTCGAACATGGATGTGCGCGTGGTGGGGAGGCATCGAGTGGGGCGACGAATACCACTCGCGTTTCGGTGACGTGGGCTGGTACAACCTTTACAATGCCTGGCGCCTCGATTACTGCGTGGACCTCGCCAGCCAGTATGACCTGTTCCTGGAGATCACCTTTAACAGCCACGGGCAGGTGCGCCGCGACAAGTTCGATCAGGAGTGGCTTTACAGCCCCTGGAATGTGCGCAATGGTGGCAGCGTCGCCAGCCCCGCTATGTTCTTCACCGATGAGCGAGTGAAACGCGCCTTCCGCAATCGATACCGGTACATCGTGGCCCGGTGGGGATACAGCCGGAACATCATGGCCTGGGACCTGTGGAATGAAGTTGATCTCGTGGAGAACTACGACCCGGAGACTGTCTCCAGATGGCATCAGGAGATGGCCGGATATCTTAAGGCCATTGACCCATGGAAACACATTGTGGTCACTCACATCTGCCTTTTCTGGGCTTATGGGAACGAAATGTGGCGCCTGCCGCAGATCGAGTTCGTCCAGTCCGACGCCTACTGGGACCAGAAAAAGGACGGCCGCATGGACAGCGGCATGTTCGCGTCATATTCCGGTAAGGTTGATGCCAAGCAAGACAATGCACCGCTTTTCAACAAACCCTTCGTGTTCATCGAGTATGGCCCGCAGACCACTTCGGTGGTCGCGGGGCAGGTCAGCCCGCAACTGTGGCGCCACCGTTTCAGGGTGGGCATGTGGACGTCGGCAGTCCTGCCAACGGCCGCTTCGCCCATGTTCTGGTATCACAAGGAGTGGGATGAATACGGGCTGCACCAGTTCCAGCAGCCGCTGAGGAAGCTGTTTGCGGACATGGATCGCAGGGGCCGCGACTTCCGCATGAAGCCCGTTCTCATCGACCGGGGAGACCGCCTGCGCGGGATCGGGATGAGCGATGACCGCGAGGGGTTTTTCTATGTCCACGACCCGGAACGCGTCGGTATTGAAGACCGAGCGTCGATCACGGAAAAATCGGAAGGCGCGACGTTGATGGTGTTCGGAGTCTCGCCGGGGACGTACAAGGTCGAGTTCCTGGATTCCTTGAGCGCCGAGGTGGTGGGCAATACGCAAGTCGTTGTGGAGGAGGATCGCAAGCGCCTGCAGTGCGACCTGCCCCCGATTGCCGACGACTTGCTGGTGAAGTTGACGAAGCAGTGATGCGCCAGCTCAACCATTCATGAAGGCGGGAGACCACCCTGTGGCGCGAGAGTTTGACCTGAGCAGCGTTGAGCCCCCACCCGATGCGGACCTGTGCTTCGCCCATATCTGCGACACGCACGTGACCGATGAGGCTTCTGCACGGATACTGGCCGAAACAACCGAAGCCATCAGCACACTGGGGCCGGATTTCGTGGTTTTCGGTGGGGACCTGGCCAACCATGGGGATGCCAATTCTTACCGGCATCTGCGCGCCGCCATCGGTCACCTGCAGTGCCCGGCGTACCACGTGATCGGCAACCACGATTTCCTTGGCTCCAAGGCGCTTTTCGCCGGGTGTCTGGGCCCGCTGAATACGGCCTTCGACCACGCAGGCTACCACGCGATCATCCTGGACAGCACCGGTCCGTCGACACTCACCTGGGAAGGGCTTTTCACCGGAGATGCGGTGATGTGGCTCGAAGAGCACCTCGCGGGTGTGCCCCTGTCGCGGCCACTCCTGCTGTTTACCCACCACGGGATCTGGTCGCCGGGCGAACATGCACCCCGGCGAAACTTGCTGTGGGATGTACTCAACTGGAAGCCGGTTCATCGGGCGCTTGAGGGGCGCAACCTGGTCCTGGCCTGCGCGGGACACGCCCACGAGAACCACGAGGCGCGCAGGGGCGACACGACGTTCCTGTGGACCGCCGCACTGAGCACCAATCGCGCAAACCACGGGGACGAGCCCCCGGGATTTCGCATGGTCTGGCTGCGGGAACGACAGGTCCACTCGTGCTGGGTCCCGTGGTTGGAAACTAACGGGACGGGCCGCTGTGGCCCGTCCCTGTAAGAAGTCGGGTTTTGGCAGCCTCACACCAGCCCATGACTCTCGCTGATGTCCGGCTGAGGCTCCGGTTACAGTCCGATGGACTTGAGGTACTCGAAGCTGATGCGGCACGCCTCTGCCGGCGCAAGTTCGCTCCGGTCCTGCTCGTAAGTGATCCATGCCGGATCGTACTTGAGCGCGGCGGCCAGGGCGGCCTTGAGGTCCACCGTGCCGCGCCCGAGTTCCGTGAATTGGTAGGGCCCAGGGGCAACCGTGCCGCCGGGGGTGTAGGGGCCATCCTTGAAGTGGTAGTAGCCGACGCGGTCTGAATATCGGTCGATGAAATCCTCGGGGCGCTCGCCGCCAACTGTGACCCAATAGACGTCCACATTGAGCTTGACAACGGCCGGGTCGGTGAGTTCGCACAGGCGATGAATACCCTTGACGCCGCCGTGGGGCTCGAACTCCCAGGCGTGATTGTGGTAGCAGAAGACCAGCCCATTATCCCTGCAGCGCGCACCCCAGGCGTTGAACACGTCCGCCGACTTCTCGTACGGTTCGATGCCCTCGCCCGGGGCAACACCGGAGCAGATGGTGTACTTCACTCCGACTGCCTGCAGGAAGTCGATGGCCTTGGACTGCCAGTCCGGATCCGCAACCGATGCGTAGCCTGAATGCACGCCAGAGCAGGCGATCCCGTTGTCGGCAAAGGCCTGCTTGACCGCGTCCCAGTCCGCGTCGATGAAGTTGGAGCCGATCTCGGCGCCGGCGTATCCGATGGCGGCGAGCTCGCTGAGAACCCCGCCGAGGTCCTCATTCTGGCGGCCACCATAGACGATGAGTTGTGCTGAGATCCCGGGCAATGCCATTTCCGAAAGCCTCCTGGAGCGCCCGTCAAATGAAGGCGCATGATGGTTGGCAGACCCTTCGACGTGCGCAGGCAGAGACCTCCTTCTCGCGCGACGTGGAGGTCAATGTGCACGCGGCAGAGAACAATCACACACGCCAGACCAACGGTCTTCATGAGGTGATGTCACCCGTGCCAACCCGCCCCGAAGATTGCGTGAATTACGCGCTCAATATTCAGATGTGCCCGTGCACCAATGACTCCTGCGCAAACCGCGGCATCTGCTGCGAGTGCATTCAGGCCCACGTGAGCAGCGGCTCTGCGCCCAACTGCATGCGCGGGACGAAGCGCGACCCGGCCACCATGGGCCTGCGCGCACAGGCCGCGCAGACCTGTGCAAGCAACCAGGCCCGGAACCTCGAGTTCTGCGTCTGCTCCTGGGAGCCGTGCCAGCGCAAGGGTGTCTGCTGCAACTGCATCCGCAATCACTTTACCACCGACGGTAGCGGCCGGGTGGCCTGCGTGAAGTAGCGGGCGCCCCGGACCTCCTCAGAGATGGTCGAGAAATGATCCGATTGGTGATTCTCGCGTGGGCACTGCTCGCAAGCTGCGTGCACGCTCAGGCCCGGTCCGGCGTGGCTCCACTGCAGGCAGGTGTGGTCTACTTCCTGCCCGAGACGCCGGATGAGAGCATCGCCCAGCTCGAAGCCATCCAGGCGGACGGCTTCAACATGATCAAGATCGCCTCGTGGGTCTGGACGGTCCCGCAGGGTGGAACGCCCCTGCGCGCGGTTGTTGACAGGACCCTGGACTGGTGCGATGCCCACGGCATGGCGGTCTGGCTGCTGCACAATATCCAGTGGGGATCGCCGGGTGAAGGCGGCGATGTGGAGAAAGCGCTCACCGATCCGGTCGCGGACAGCCGCCGGTCACTGGAGCCCTGGCTCGCGGCCCTCAAGGGGCATCGCTGCGTCTGCGGTGTGCTGCTGGGTAACGAGGTCTCGCCTGGCGGTCCCGAGCTGTTCGACAAGCACCCCGCCTACCTGGCTGCCTTCCAGGAATGGCTGAAAAACCAGCACGGCAATGTGCACGCCCTGAACCGGCGCTGGGGTACGGACTTCGCCGACTTCGGTGATGTGCGCGTTCCGGGGGACATTGGCCGGGGAGAGATCGATGTCATTCGCTTCAATCGCCGGCAGTTCGCCCGCTTCTACGACGCCATCGCCCGGGAGCTGGTGCGTCCCGCGCTGCCCGATGCGCTCTGCGGTTCCAAGGGTGGGGCCTCTCCCTACATTCTCTCACAGATGCCTTCGTACACCGTTGCGAGTTGGGACGACCTTCTCGCCAACTGGCCGCTGTGGAAGACAAAGCTCATCGTGGACACCTGCAAGTTGCCGGTGTTCAACAGCGAGCTGCACCTCTACCACGATTCTTACGGCTTCGGGCCCAGCGTGGCGCTGTCGCGTTACCGGTACCTGACCAGCGCGATCCTGGGTGAGTGGATGACCGCCAGTTTCGCCTGGGGCGCGTGGAGCAAGCCCGAGATCCGCGCAGTCCACGAGGCGACACCGGGGATCCTTGCCGACCTGCGCGCCCTGGAGGATTTCATCCGTCCCTTCAATCTGCAGCCGCCTGCGTTCCACGTGCTGGTGACGGAGCAGAACGAGGATGGGGTGGGGGGAACTCCGCCGCTGGAACTGGCCTATGCCCACTCGGCGGCGACCGGGCTACCGTGGCGATTCGTGGCCGACATCGGCCTGCGAGGGCTCGATTCGCCGGCTCTCGTGATCGGCAGCGAGTGGCTGACACAGCGCACGGCGCACGAGTTGGCTGAAATGAGCGCCGCGACGCGCCTGGTTTTCGTCGGGGACATCCCCGCGACCGACGAGTACGGGGAGCCGCTGCCCGGGGACTGCCTGGCCCATCTGCGGCGTGCGGGCGCGATTGTCCCGGATTGGTCGCGTCTTCGCGACGTCCTGAACTGCCCGGAGTTGCCAGAAGAGTACCGCGAGATCGTGGATGTGCCCTACCTGTGGTGGTCGCCCGAGCGCGGTCACCATCAGCTGCCAATCCGTTACCCCAAGCTTGAGGCGCGGCGCGTAGAGACGGCGGACGGCGCGCGGATAGTGGTGATCAACCACACGCGTGAGGCGGTTACGGCCCTGGTGCCTTTCATTGAGGCCGGGCAATCGGTTGCAGATGCTCTGACCCATGCTCCTGTGCCCGAGGGTCCGCTGGAATGGCCGGCGCTTGCCGTGCGGTTCCTGCATGTGCGTTGAAGGCCAGAGGCGGAAAGCGTCGCGCAATCGTTGCGCGTTCATGAGGGAGTGGCTCTCCTGAAGATCTTGTTGCTCGGGGCGTCCGGGTATCTTGGCGGCATTGTGGCAGATAGGCTATCATCCACCCACGACCTGACGCTTGCGGACTTGGTCCCTCCGCAACGCCGGGACGCAGGTCCATTCGTGGACCTGGACATCACCCATCTTGACCAGCTGAGGTCCGCCTGCGCAGGGCAGGACGCGGTCATCAACATGGTCGCGCTGGTGCGTGGCAGGCAGGAGCGGCCGCTGGCGGATTTCGCCGACGTCATGGTCAAGGGAACGTGGAACGTGGCAGAAGCCTGTGCGCTGGAGGGCGTGCGCAGGCTTGTGAACATTTCGAGCATCGCCGCGCAGGGCTCTGTGCCCACCATGGACAGGCCCTCGCGAGAAAGCGATGCCCCGCATTTCCGCCCGGGCGACCTCTTCTACTGCCTGTCCAAGCATCTTGGGGAACAGATTGGTCTCGCCTACCATCAGGCCTGCGGCTTGTCGGTAATCCACCTGCGGCCGGGAGTCATCGCCGGCGACGGGAACAATCCGGGCCCGAATCCAGCCGATGCAGGTCCCAGGCCCTGGTTCGTCTATGTGGACCCGCGCGACGTTGCTCAGGCGGTGGACCTGTCTCTTTCCGCTGACGTCGCGTTCGGGACCTACAACATCGTTGCGGGCAGAAGCGACGCGCTCTTTGACTGGTCGACGGCTGCCCGTGAACTCGGCTATCGCCCGGAGCACAACTGGCCGGAGATCCCCGAGATCTGGGCTCCTGCTCCCTGACCGCAATGCCCGCGGCCTTCATCGGCACGGGCGCATCGAACTCCACTCGATGGGAACTGTCCATGACGAAGCGCGCCGTCATTCTTGGTCTGGTGATCTCCGCGGCAATCGCCGTGGTAACCCCGTACAGCGACCTGGTCATGCAGGGAACCTGGGTGGGCCTGACCGCCTTCCCGATTAGCTCCTTCTTCTTCCTGCTCATTCTCGTACTCGGTTTGAACGTGCTGCTGCGTGCCCTGAAGGTCGGTCTCACGCAAGCGGAGCTTCTGGTGGTCTATGCCATGGCGCTGGTTGCGGCCGGCATCCCGTCCTTCGGGCTGATCGGCCTGCTGATCCCGTACATGGCAGGGCCCTTCTATTTCGCCAGCCCCGAGAACAAGTGGGAAGAGCGTCTCTGGCCCCATTTGCCTGACTGGCTGCATCCGGAACCGGGCGTGGCCGTGACCGGGCTGTACGAGGGGCTGCGGCCTGGCGTTCCGATCCCCTGGCAGCAGTGGCTGGTTCCGCTGGCATCGTGGGCGGTGCTGGTCCTTGCGGTCTACGCGGTTTTTTTCTGCCTGTCGGCGTTGCTCCGGCAGCGCTGGGTGGATGATGAAAAACTGGTGTTCCCGCTCATCCAGCTTCCGGTGGAGATGTGTCGGTATGAGCCACAGGACAAACTGGTGCCAGGGTTCTTCCGAAGCCCAATCATGTGGTGGTTCTTCGCGATTCCCTTTGTGATCCACGCCATCAATGGCCTGCACCACTACTACCCCACCATGCCGGGGATCAACGTCCATCGCATCGCCCTTGACGTCTACCTGAAGGACCGGCCGTGGAGCGCTATGTCGCCCCTGTGGCTAAGGTTCCTGTTCAGCATCATCGGGCTGGCGTATCTCCTCCCGGCCGAGCTGTCCTTCAGCCTGTGGTTCTTCATGCTCTTCTTCCTGATCCAGCAGGTGATCGGCTCGGCACTGGGAGCGCCGATGCCTTCGGTGCAGGCTTACCCGGTGCGCCAGTTTGTTGCACACCAGATGGCCGGCGGGATACTCACTTCCTTCGTGCTGGGAGCAGTTGCGGCGCGGCCCCGGATCGAGGAGATCTGGTCGGCGGTGATCGGGCGGACTCCGCGTCAGCAGCATGGGCAGGCAGATGGCCGGGCCGAAGCGCTGCCATACCCGGTGGCCTTCTGGGGAGCAGTGGGCGGGCTCGCGGTGATCTGCCTTTGGGGGTCGGTTGCAGGGGCCGGTGTGCCGAAGACCCTGGTGATGTTCGTCCTGTTCCTGATGATGCACATCGTCGCGGTGCGCCTGGTGTGCGAAGGCGGAATGCTCTATGTACAGCATCCCCTGCGGCCGCTGAACATTATGCTGGCAGCAGTCGGCACTCGCGGGCTCGGCGCTGGTCCGATCGCCATTCTGTCTCTATTCGACCACCTGTTCATGCTGGATAATCGCAGCCCGCTCATGCCGGGAATCATGCAGGGCCTTCGCATTGCCGACGATGGCGGCATCCGGCGCCGGTCGCTCTTTGGAGCGATGGCCAGCGCCGTGCTGGTGGCGATGGTGATCTCCTGCGTGGTGTACCTGAGCCTGATGTACGTGCATGGAGGCACGAAGCTCAACACCTGGTTCACTACCTATTACACGAAGAATCTGTACTCCACGTGGACGACGCATCTCATCGCGGACGGGGAGCCCTCGACCCCCATCGCTTTCCTGACCATGGCTGCCGGGGCGGCGAGCATGGGGTTCATCTCTTTCATGCACCGCACCTATCTCTGGTGGCCGCTACATCCAATCGGCTACCTCATGGGCGCCTCGTGGCCGATGATCAACTTCTGGTTCCCGGTGCTTCTCGGCTGGCTTATCAAGTGCACCGTCCTGCGTTTCGGCGGCCACAAGGTTTACAAACGCATGCTGCCGGGGTTCCTCGGTCTGATTTTCGGGGAGTTCGCAAGCGCCGGCGTGTGGCTGGTGATCGACCTGATCACCGGCGTGCGCGGGCACCAGATATTCTCGTTCTGACGAAGTGCTTCCCATTGCCGCTTGGCACAGTCAGGGTATAATCTGGTCGCATACTTGTCCGTTCCCTGATTGCAGTAGGGGAGAAAGCAGGGCTGAGCAATGGTGGATGCCAACGAGGCCGCGGTCAGCCGGAACCAGATGGTGGCTGCGCTCAACGATATGGGCGAGTATATCGCGGCCGGTTACATGAAAAGCCAAGGCGCGCCGCCTGTCATTCGATTCGCGGAGGCGGTGGCCAATCACCTTGCGCATGTTCCTCTGCCCGAATACGGGGGCGAGAGTTTCTATCCGTGCTCCGCAAGTATCTGGACGGCCGGGAACGCCGTCGACTGGCACTACTCCTCCTGCCTGTGCTACAACGACGCGCGTCTCGAAGAACGCTTGCATGCTACCGATGATCCCGATGCCCGGGCAGCACTCAATGCTGTCAGGCAAGAGTTGCAGGACTATCCACGTGTGGGGGGCTACACCCACAGCATCCCCAACTACCGACGGATCCTGTTGGAAGGACTCGCGTCCTACTCCGATCGCATCCAGCGCAGCCTGGACATCGGGCTCGCGCGCGGCGAACAGGAGCGCATCGACTTCTGCCGGGCCATGCAGATCGTCTGGGAAGGTATCCGCACCTTTCACGCGAGAGTGCTGGCGCACCTGGAGCAGTCCGACTGCGCAGATGGTGCGGGTGCGGCCGCCCGCGACCGTCTCATCGCTGCGCTGCGCAATGTGCCGATGCAGCCCGCCCGCAGCTTCTACGAAGGGCTTGTGAGCGTCAATTTCATCCTGCATATCGACGGCCCGGATGATCTCGGCCGTTTCGACCAGGACCTCGCCCCTCTGTTCGAGGCCGACCGGGACGCCGGGCTCGTCAGTGATGAGGAAGCAGTGGAGTGGATCCGCCGCATCTGGCGGAACATCGATGACACCGGGGCCTGGAACGTGGCCCTGGGCGGCCTGCTTGAGGACGGGACCTCAGGGATCAGCCACCTGACGCACCTCTGCGTACGGGCAGCCGTGGGTATGCGCAGGCCTAACCTGGCACTGCGACTGCACAGGGGTGCTCCGCAGTCCATTTGGGACGAAGCGCTGGACTGCATTCGCGGCGGCAGCGGCATCCCGGCGCTGTACAACGAGGAAGCGTACATAAAGGCCATCCGGGAAGCGCGGCTGGGGGTCAGCGAGGCGGATCTGCCCGACTTCGCTTTCGGAGGCTGCACGGAACTGATGGTCCACGGCAAGAGCAACGTGGGGTCGCTGGAGGGCGACATCAACCTGCCACTGCTGCTGGTGGACACGCTGCGCTCCAGCCTGTGCGGCTGCTCAAGCTTCGAGGAGTTCATGGGAGCCTGGGAGCGAGACGTCGTCGCCCATATCCGCTGGGCCACGACTCACTGGAATCTCAACCAGGAGACCAAGGCCCGCTGGCAGCCTCAGGTCATGCGCAGCCTGCTCATCGACGACTGCATCGACAATGGGCGGGAGTACAACGAAGGTGGGGCGCGCTACAACTGGGCCGTCGTGAACGTCATGGGCCTGGCGAACCTTGTGGATTCTCTCGCAGCTGTCCGGCAGGTTGTTTTTGGCGAATCCGCGGTGACGGCAGAGGAGCTGCTCGAAGCTCTGGAAGCAGACTTCAGGGGACACGAGGCACTGCGCGCTCGTCTGCAGGCCTGCCCCAAGTTCGGGAACGGCGATCCCTCGGTGAACGATCTTGCTGAGCGCGTGTCCGAGTTCGTCTTCCGGGAACTGCGGCGTCAGGCCCCCTGGCGTGGAGGACGGTTCGTCCCTGCGTGCCTGATGTTCACCACCTATGCGTATTTCGGCAAACCGGTGGCAGCAACGCCGGATGGCAGGCTGGCCGGTGAGCCGATCGCTGATTCCGCCGGCGCTTACCAGGGCCGCGACAGATCGGGCCCGACCTGTCTGCTCAGTTCCGTCTCCCGCGTCCGCCACGACCTCGCGCCAGGCACGCTGGTTGTGAATGCCAGATTCTCGCGTCGATACTTCGACAATCCTGACCAGCGGCGCAAGCTTCAGGAACTGATCCAGACCTATTTCGAACTGGGCGGAATGCAGTTGCAGGTCAATGTGGTTGACCAGGCCGTCCTGCAGGATGCCTACGCGCACCCCGAACGCCACGGCGATCTCATCATCCGCGTCGGAGGCTACTCGGAGTACTGGACCAGACTGGACGACGACCTGCGCCGTGCGATCCTGGAGCGCATTGAACATGAGTAGGGTTGCATCGTCGGCGGGCAGCCACTCGTGCCAAGAACCTCGGCGACGTGCTATAATGGTGGAGCTCGACTGAACCGCAGGAATCCGGAGGGATCCAGGTGCGACAGCTCGCCGCGGTAGCCCTCGTGTCCGTCGCTGCTCTTTGTGCGCTGCCGGTTTGGGCGCAACTCAGTCCAAAAGTACCCGTGGTCGTCTGTCCTCGCGTGGAACAGGCGCCCGTGCTGGACGGCCGGCTTGAGCCCGCCGAATGGGCGGCCGCCGGGTGTCTGTCTGACTTCATGGTTCTCGGGGCCACGTCGCTGCCGCGACTGCCCACCCGCGTTTTTGTCATGCACACCAGCGGATCGCTCTACGTGGGGGCTCAATTGTACGACGATGCGCCCGGCTCTCTGGTGGCCAATGTCACCGAGCGTGACGGCCAAGTCTATGAGGATGACTGCCTCGAGGTGTATGTGGACACCGAGGGCACCCGAACGAACTACGCCCAGCTTGCCGTGAACTCCCTGGGGACCCGGTTCGACGCGTTCAACCGCGACGCTGCTGAGAACTTTGAGTGGAGTGTGTTTGCGGCGGTCAACAATGACGGCTGGACGGTGGAGATCGAGCTTCCCTTCGACCAGGGAATCCCCCCATTGGAGGGTGAGCGCTGGAATCTCGGGGTCTGCCGCAACTCCGCGAGGACCGGGGAACTGAGCACCTGGGGGCGGCACCAGCGGGGTTTCCACGAGCCCGACGCCTTCGGCGAAATGATCTTTGTCTCGCCTTTGCTCACCGCACGAGTGGATGATCTGGGCGACCGGGCCTGGGGCGACAACCTGGCGCTGGCCACCATTGAGAATATCGCCGACCGTCAGGTGGACGCCAAACTCCACGTGGTGGTCATGGGCACCGATCGGCGAAGCCATTACGCCGGCGTCATCAAGAAGACGCTCCCGCCGCGTGGGCGCGAGCAGGTGTATGTACCCTACAAGATCCAGCGTTGTGGCCCCGCCTGGATGGCGCTGTCGTTGACCGACGACCGCGGCAAGACAGCGTGGCGCACGGGAGCGCTCCCGATTGAGCTGCCGGACCTGAGCGACGCGCTGGATGCCGCGGCTCATCACATCGCTCAGGCCTGGAAGTCCTGGGCGCTCCTGGCGCCCTCCGAGACCCGCGAAGCGATGCGCGAGAAGATCGGCAATCTTCAGAATCAGTGGCAGTACCTGGATGGTCAGGCAACAACGGCATCGCAGCCTGACGACCCACGCCTTCATGCTATGGCCATGGAGGCTCAGCGCCTGCGCGATCAGGCTTCTGAGCTAAGTGAACAGGTGCGCGCTCTCGCGCTGGTGGCTTCGCGCCCGGGGAACTGATCCGGCTTCATCGTGTGCACTGTATGGGCGATTCCCACCCCGGGCGGGGTGGGAATCGCTTTGTCGGGTGACAGGCAATGGCAGCAAGAGCGGCAATCACAACAGGTCCAGTCCGTCGCCTGCGCCGGAGTCTGGAGCGCGCCCTGGGGCGCGACGCGGTGCTCTGGCGCGAGGCGGATCTGTGTCTGTACTCGTATGATTCCACGCTCGCCCGGGGACAGCCGGACCTCGTTGCGCTTCCCGAGGATACCCGGCAGCTGTCCGATGCGGTGAAGGCCGCCGCCGATTTGGGCATCCCCATTGTCGCCCGTGGAGCAGGCACCTGTCTGTCTGGTGGGCCGGTGCCCACCCACGGCGGACTGGTTCTCGCGCTCAATCGGATGGACAGACTTCTCGACCTGGACGTCCGCGGTCGAATGGCGCGGGTACAGGCCGGCATGGTGAACGCCGAGCTTCAGCGTCTCATCGCCCCGCACGGCCTCTTCTTCGCTCCCGATCCGGCGAGCCAGTTGGCTTCCACAATCGGCGGCAATGTGGCAGAGAATGCGGGAGGTCCCCACTGTCTGAAGTACGGGGTCACCGCGAACCATGTATCCGCTGCGACCGTTGTGCTTGCGGACGGGGAAATCGTGGAGATGGGTGGGCGCGCGGCCGCAGGCGACAAGTATGACCTGCTGGGAGTGCTGTTGGGCAGCGAAGGCACCCTGGGAATTGTGGCCGAGGTCAGCTGTCGCCTCAGCGTCCAACCCCAGGCGCTGACCACAATGCTGGCGGCATTTGGTGCTGTTCAGCCTGCGATCCAGACAGTGACCGACATCGTCGCAGCCGGCCTGCTCCCGGCGACCCTCGAGATGATGGACCGGCCGCTGATCGAATCCGTCCAGGCGGCATTTGACGCAGGTTACCCAGGGGGCGCCGCCGCAGTCTTGATCATCGAAGTCGACGGTCTGGCAGTCTCGATGGACAGGCAGGCCCGCGCAGTGGAGGAAATCTGCCGCAGCCACGGGGCGCTCTCCTTTGAGCGGGCCCAGTCCGAGGCCGATCGTCAGCGCCTGTGGAAGGGTCGCAAGGGCGCCATGGCGTCCCTGGTCAACATCCGCCCCAACACGATCTGCACCGACGTCGTCGTTCCCCGGTCGGCTCTGCCCGACATGCTGGAGGCCGTCGTCGCTCTCGGCGAGGCCCGGGGCATGACCATCGGGAGCCTTTTTCATGCCGGCGACGGCAACTTGCACCCCCAGGTGTTGTTCGACGCCCGGGATCCGGCGCAGGTTGAGGCGGCCCACGAGGTGGATGCGGAGATCGTTGCCCTGGCCATCGAGCGCGGAGGAGTGTTGTCTGGGGAACATGGGATTGGCTGCTGCAAGCGCCCCTGGATGGAAATGATGTTCTCGGAGACTGACCTGCGGGTGCAGTGGGTCATCAAGGACGCCTTCGACCCTGCCGGTCTGCTCAACCCGGGCAAAGTCCTTCCCGATCGCCTGATCGTGTGCGACGCCGTTCACGCAGGTTCACGGGGCCCGCAGGTGCGCGAACATTGCCCGGCGGACGCGAGCGAAGCGCTGGCGCCCCGCGACCCCGAAGAAGCCGCGGAAGTGTTGGGGGAGCTGGGACGTTTTGGGAGCGCTGCCTGGATTTGCGGAAGCGGCCGGCTCCAATGCCCTGTCCAGGGCGCGACGGCCGTCAGCACCCGTATGCTCAACAAGATCACGCTCTTCGACCAGGAGAACCTCACCGTCACCGTGCAGGCAGGAATGCGCTGGGATGACCTGCAGAGACATCTGTCAGAGACGGGGCAGTTCGTCCCCCTCAGGCCGGCCTGCCCAGAGCGTACTGTGGGAGGCGTCGTGGCGCGTGATGCGTACAGCGCCCAGCGGTTCGTCTACGGGTCGGTGCCCGATGTGCTTCTCGGCGCCAGTGTTGCACTTCCCACCGGCGATCTCGTGAAAGCCGGCAGCCGATGTGTGAAGAACGTTTCCGGCTATGCTGTGCATCGGCTTCTCGTGGGGTCATGGGGGACGCTGGGTCTCATCACCGACGTGACTCTTCGCACGCGCCCCGTGCCAGAAGTGGTCCGGTGCCTGATGTTCGGTGGGGGAGGGGCGCAGCTGGGCCGAATCGCGGGCGAGCTACTGCATAGTCTCCTCACTGAACGGCTGCAGCCGGCCTCGATGCATGTAGCCCCGGGAAACGTCCTCGGACCAAACTGGCAGGACACCGACGGTGTGATTCTTCTGGGGCTTGAGGGGCTGTCGGAGGAAGTTGCCTTTCTTGAGAGCGAGGCTGTGAGACACGCAGGCAGGCTGGGGCTGAAGCACACAGACACCGTCTGCGAGGATGCTGCGCTGGATCTCTATGCCAGGCTGTCTGCGGCCGCCGAGACTGGCTTCTCGGTTACCGGCGCACCGCAGAGCCTGTACTCATTCCGGGACTCGGCCGATGCCGACTGTGCGATTGTGCTCGACGTTGCCGCAGGCGCGCTGTCCATGAACCCCTCAGGGAATCCTGCGGAACTGCGCCCGGTTCTGGAAGCTCAGTGCGCCAGCGAGGGGCTCACTGTGACACAACAGCCGCCGTTCTTCCGCAGTCCGGGAGCCGAAGGTGCATTGGCAACCATATGCCGTCGCATCAAGACGGCTGTAGATCCCGGCGGCGTCCTGCCAACACTCATATGACCTTCGATCGGTGCGATCGACCCATGTCCGACCTGGACCGCCAATTCATCGCCGACGAACTGCTTCGCTGCAGCCGCTGCGGGTACTGCATGTCCGTGTGCCCGACTTTCGCGGTGAAGCGGGATGAGCGTGCGGTCGCCCGGGGCCGAAACGAACTGGTGCGCCGGGCACTCGCCGGCGGGGCACGGGAACTCGCCGAACTGCGCGGTCCTCTCAACGATTGCTTGCTGTGCGGGGCCTGCAGGACTGCGTGTTTCGGCTGCGTGGAGACCGCTGATGTGATGGCGCGCGCGCGGTCGATTTGGCAGGACGAGCGCGGTCTGCCGCTGGCGCAGCGTGTGGTCTTTCGCAATGTGCTGGCTGATCCGCCGCTGATGCGGCACCTGATGCGCCTGGTATCTCTCGGCTACGGGGTGGGGCTGCGGGAACTGGCGTCGCACCTGCCCGGCCTGCACTCAATACTGCCCAGTCTCGACAACGCCTGCCAGATGGTGCCCGAGATGCCTCGGCGGTTCCTCCGGGACTGCCTGCCCGAACTTGGTTTCGTCCCCGGAAGCGGCCCGCTGGGTGATGTGTGGACGCTGGCTGGAGCCTGGGACGATGGTCCGAAGATTCTGTACTTTCTGGGGTGCGGGGCCGACTACCAACTGCCCCGCCAGGGGGAGGCCGCGATACGCCTGCTCCAAAGGTTTTCGTCCTGTGTCCTCGTGGCCGCCAATCGCTGCTGTGGCCTGCCGCCCTACGCGTACGGTGATTTCGATGGCTCGGCGCAACTTGCACAGGCGAACGTCCGGACGATCTCGGCCGCCGGAGCTGATCTCGTGGTGTCCGAGTGCGCCAGTTGCAGCGGCTTCATGCGCAAGTGGCCCGATCTCCTGGCGGGAACGGATGCGGAACAGACATCACACCAGCTTCTTTCAGTCACCTGCGACCTGACCCGCTTCCTCGCGGAACAGGACTGGGGCGAGATGGAGAGCTTGCTGGAAGGCGGTTCGGTGACTTTCCACGACCCGTGTCACCTTTCGCGTGGGCAGGGCGTGGTTGAGGAGCCTCGGATCCTCCTGCGCGAGGTGGCCCGCATGGACTTCCGCGAACTGCCCGAAGCGGACTGGTGTTGCGGCGGCGCGGGTACCTATGCGGTAACCCATCCGCAGACGTCAGACCGGATACTCGACCGCAAGGTGCGCAACATTCAGTCAACTGGGGCGGGTCTGGTCTGTACTGCCTGCCCGGCCTGCGTTGCGCAACTCAGACGCGGGGTGTCACGTGACCGGTCCGGACCCAGGGTGCAGCACATTGCAGAGACGCTGTGTGATGCGCTGAACATCCCTTTGACCTCTTGGCAGAAACAGAAGGAAAAGCCTGACGGGTAGCGAAATGCGCACAGAGACGTCCGCTTCGGACGCGCCGCGCGACATTGGGAGGTAGCTCGATGAGCACGCGTACGCTTCTTGTTTGTCTGTCGATCCTTGCGATTGTGCTGGTCATGTCGGTGGCGGGGTGTGGGAAGAAGGGCGGCGGAGAGGCGGCCGGCGGAGCCGGTGGGCCGGAAGCCGCAGGCGGTCCCGCCGGACCTGGCGGCCCCGCCGGTCCCGGAGCTGGTGGTCCACCCGCTGGTGGCCCCGCTGGTCCCGGTGCTGGTGGTCCACCCGCTGGCGGCCCCGCCGGTCCCGGAGCTGGTGGTCCTCCTGCTGGCGGCCCCGCCGGTCCCGGAGCTGGTGGTCCACCCGCTGGCGGCCCCGCTGGTCCCGGCGCTGGTGGTCCACCTGGAGGCGGCCCTGGCGGTCCTGGCGGCCCTCCCGGAGGCGGTCCCAGCGCAGGTGGCCCGGGTGGACCTGACGCGGGTGGACCCGATGCAGGTTCGGCCGGAAAGGAGCCCAAGGAGGTCGAGAAACCCAAGATGGATCCCGCCGAAGTATCCGCCAAACTCGCGGAAGCGATGAAGGCGAAGAAGGCTGGAGACATTGACGGCGCGCTGAAGCTCACCACAGAAGTCCTTCGCGCACATCCTGAGAACGTGGAAGCGAACTGGATCACCGCCTGGCTGCTCGCAGACAAAGACGATACGGCTCTTGCCATCGGTCAGTTCGAGCGCGTGATGAAACTCGGGCTCGACGGGGAGAAGGCCAAGCAGGCCGCCGCAGCGCTCAAGCGGCTCAAAGCACGCCAGGGCTAAGCGTCACAGACCATTCCCGGACGGGCGTCCACCCACAGCGGGCGCCCGTCCCATGCTGCCTGGATGCGCGCCGGCATGCCAGATCGGGCACCCCGCCTACGGACGCCTTCAGCCCCCGCCTTTCATGAACCTCGGGAGCTGGGATTGCCGAGCTCGGCGCGAACCGCTCCCGGAGGTGCATAGGGCTCTTGAGCGGAAGCTCTCCCTACACCACAGTCTCGGAGGATTGCCATGCGCGCCGTGACGCTCTGCCTGTTTGCAGCGCTATTCGTGATCGCAGGAGCAGCCGCTCAAGAGTTGCTCGCCAATCCCGGCTTCGAATCCGGTCCTGCGGACGGCCTGCCAGAGGGGTGGGTCCGGTATGGCGGGACCGTGCCGGAGAGCCGGGTGGAAGTGAGCTCCGAAGCCCGGTCCGGCCAGCGATGCGTGCGGATCATCGATACGGGGCCCAACGAGCGAGATGGCCGGTGGGCGGCCGGTGTAAGCCAGACCGTACCGGTTGAGCAGGGGAAGGCCTACCGGGCGTCGGTCTGGGCGCGCTGTCTCGCGCGGAATCACCCGGAAGCGATGACCCTTCAGCTTACCTTCATGCCCAGCCGGACGGTATTCTACATCCGGTTGGTCCCCGAAGTCGGCGGAGATTGGGTGCGCTTCACCACCATTGGCGAACCCGCTGCTGGGGATACCCATGTCACACTGTACCTGTACTCCATGCACTTCTGGACCTGCGACTATCTCGTGGATGATGTCTCGCTGACAGTGCTGGATGCAGAACAGGTCGGTCAGCGCTATCCCCTGGCGAAGCATGGGGGCTACGGGATCGAGGCGGTGCGGGATCTGAACCTGCGCACGCCGCTTGTTTCGGGCGGCAAAGCGGCAGCCATCATCTGCATCCCGCCGGGCGAAGACTGGGCAGCAGTGGGTGCGCGTCTCGTGGACGGGATCGAGCGCAGGACCGGCGCGCGTCTGCCCCTGACAACCGATGGAAGGGCGCTTCTGGACAGTGACCAGACGATCATCGCCATCGGCGATATGAACACCAACTTCGTCACCGAGCGCCTTCACTGGAACCGCTATCTGGTCGCCGACAGGCGTTCTCTCGCTGCGGGGCAGTGGGTTGTGCGGACGGTGCACGAGCCGTTCAACTTTCGCAAAGGCGTGAACGTTGTCACCGTCGAAGCGTGCGACATCGAGGGTGCCCGTCTTGGGGTGGACGCTCTCCTGTCGCTGATCCCCGAGGGGCCACAGTGCGCCCTCGATTCCCCTGTGCTCGTGAACACGGCCTATGGACCGTCCTCCCAAGAGGCCCGGCAGAAGCTCCTCGAGACACCACTGGCCCAGGACGGCTGGATGCAGTTCTGCACAATGGTTGAGATGTACCGTGATCGCGGGGACCCGGTGTACGCGGAGAAGGCCATTCAGCTTCTCATGCTTCTGTGGGAACGGTACCAGCGGCAACCGGACTATTCCGTCACCTGGCCCGAGGAGACCGGCAGCCAGCGCATCGGCGTGGCCTGGGACGTGCTGGAAGAGTGCCCGCTGATGACCGAAGATCAGCGTCTCAAGGGTTCCCTGGCAGTGCTCACGGTCTGCTATGAGCTCACGCGGCATGTCTCGGGTTGGGGACGGCAGTCCACCAATGACACGATCACCTGGAACCATACCACTTTCCCGATCCTCGGCATCTACTTCGCCGCTCGACATTTCCAGCGCTGGTACGGCAATGTGGACGGGAAGATCGACTTCATGATGGCCGAGGTGCACGGCTGCTTCCGGGGCCAGAAAAACTGCTGGAAGCCGCAGTGTGACGCCGACAGCTACCTGACCATCGTGCCGCGACACCTGATGGACTATATGCTCGCCGAGAACGACTACCAGTGGTTCGCGGACGGTCACTGCCGTGAGTTCGCCGAGTACCTCACGGCGGTGAGCGACAATCGCGGCATCCAGGCGGGCTTCGGGGATTCCAGCTACACCGATACTCCCGGCTTTGAGCTGGCCGGGTTGCCCATGGCCCTGTGGTATTACAAGGATGGCCGGTACCTGTGGCGACTGCAGCAGATCACGAATGGCGCCTGGGTCAGCCCGTACGACCCGTCAGTGAAGCCGCGCACCTGGTACTCCATGGCCGGTCTCACGGTGACCCCTCTGCCTGATGATGTGTACGAGTTCACGCGCACGCGCTCGTACTACGGTGAACCAGTCACGCCGCCAAACGTGCCACTGGAACAGGCCTTCGACAAGATCACTTTTCGCGAAAACCTGGACCCAACCGGAGAGTTCCTTCTCCTGGACGGCTACTCCCGTGGCAAGCACCTGCATTACGACGGCAACTCGATCATCAAGTTCAGCGCTGACGGGGAGGATTGGCTGATCGATGGCGACTACCTGGTGCGTAACACCACCGAGCACAATATGGTCAGCGTGGTCCGCGACGGCCGATGCGCTGAGTTGATCCCTCCTTGCGCAGGGAAGGACCGCGCCGTCAGTCTCGGGACGGCCGCCTTCACGAGCACTTTCGTCCGCGGTTACAACGGCTGCGACTGGAAGCGCGACATCTTCTGGGCCAGGGGCGAGTTCTTCCTGGTAGTGGACCACTGCAAAGCTCTGGTTGACGGCGACTTCGGCTTCGAGACGGTCTGGAAGACCCTGGACCGCGGCGAACAGACGCTTGAGGAGGGCCGGGTCTTCGCAACGGTCATCCCGAACATGGGCGGAGTTGGCACTCGCGGCCTGGTGCGTGTGCCGGGCGAGTCAGGACAGCCTGGAAGCGCGGTGCGCTTTGCCGACAGGCAGTCACGGTTGGATTTCGCCGTAGACCTGCCGGCCGATAGATACAGAGTGGAACTGGTGGCGCGAGGCCTGGACACGGGCACCGACAGCCTCTGGGTCAAGGCGGACGCCGGTGAGCAGGTCGCGTTCCACACCCCGATCGACGACTTCGGGCCCTGCAGTTCCGGCCCGAGCAAGGAAGGCGACCTGCCCTCCATCGATCTCACCGGCGACGGGCCCCACATGATCAGTATTACCTTGCGCGAGAACGCCGGTGTCCTGATGGACCGCATGGTGTTCCGGGACGAAGACGGCAACATCGTAGCGAACGTGGAGGCCGAGTCTCCGCCGCCAGTCCCGGAGGGTCTGCAAGAAAGGCTGCCCGACTCGCGCTTCTTCATCAAGGGCGACGGGGAAGCGAAGGCGGCGGTGACCACTCGCGTAAGCAATGTCGGGCTGATGATCCGAAAGCTCCACCAGAAATTCGGCGGGCAGCTTGGCGCCGGCGAAGGTCGCAGCAGCATCAGCCTCTTCTACAATGACACAACGAAAGCGCCGAAACAGTATGACCTGCGGCGCATCGGGCAACGCAGCGCTCTCATCACACGAGAAGGCAAGCCGCTGGGGGTCTTCAGCGCGGCCCCGGATGAGCTTGCACTGCCGTGGCTGGTCACGGACGCAGCATGCATCGCGGTCCTGGGGTCGGAACTGTACGTTGTCGATGCGACGCACCTGGCGATGATGGACGTGCGGACCGACAGTCCTGTATCGTTCCGGCTCAACCTCGACCAGGGGTTCGGCCTCGTTCACGCAGACCGAGACACCACGGTGCGTCTGCCCATGGGCGAAGAGTACCAGCTTCCGCGCGGCGATGTGGACTTCGATGTCACTCAGCTTGGCGACGCCGGCGCTCTGCGTGCATTGAAAGAGATTCCCGCGGCAGTGGCGGCACGGGTTGCCCCTCAGCCGGCGCCCGTGTCCACTGCGCTCCAGATACCTGCCCTGGCTCAGCCCTGGAAAGTGGGGCCGCTAGAGCAGGATGGCGCTCCCGCGCCTGTGATGAAGCTGCGCGCGGCGGACCTCGACGCGGACGGGAACGATGAGCTTCTGGCCCTCATCGGCAGATCGGTCTTCTGCCTGGATCGGTCCGGTGCGACCCGCTGGAGCTTCGAGACTGGAGGGACCCTCCGGGCTATTGCGGCGGCCAACATTGCTGGAGATGCGCGGCCCGAGGTGCTCGTTGGGGGAGACGATGAGACGCTGTATGTCCTCGACACAGAGGGCGCCGAGTTGGCCCGGAAGGCGATCACATCTCCCCTCCGCGTTGGGACCAGCAGCGTGCGGCAGCCCCAGGTGGCAAGCATCTGCGCGGGCGACGTGGACGAGGACGGCCAAATGGACGTATTCGTCGGCACCCGCAACGGGAATATACTGCGCCTGACGGATGACCTGCAGGACGTCTGGGCCTTCAACCAGGTAGAGCACGGGACCCGAGAGATGATCCTGCTGGATATTGATCCAGCGCCGGGAACCGAGGTGCTCGCGGAGAACAAGTACGGCGCGGTAGAAATCCTCACCGCCGCCGGTAAGCCCCTCGCGGGCGTGTACTCGGAGCTCGGCGACGTGGAGATGGCAGTGGGCGATCTTGACGGCGACGGCAAACTGGAGATCGCCAATGGATCTTCGACCGGCGCGTTCACGTGCAGCACCCACGCCGGCTCCACTCTCTTTGAGTTCCCGAACTACGGCTACGGGGCCATGGACGTGCTGATTACCCCACTGGGCGAGGACCCGTCGCCCCGGGTGGTAATCGCCAGCGAAACCGGGTATGTCTACGCCCTGGACCGGTCCGGTTCAGTGATTTGCCAGGTGAATCTCGGCGCGCCGGTGTTGTGCGTTTCCAGGACGGACGCCGTACCGGGAGCCCAGCTCATCGCCGGGTGCAAGGATGGTTCTGTCCACGCGCTTGACGGCAACCTGCGCGTGGTGGCATGCGGCAATCTCGGCGCACCTGTGGAGCACATAGCAACGCTTGATGGTCAGGCGGATAGGGCCCTGGTCGTCATCGGTGGCGGCGCAACTGTGGCGGCCATTGCCGGCGCCGAGTGACATCCAACAACGCAGGAAAAGGGCGCAAGCCGTGATCAAGGCGCGCCTGAAACGAGGGCAGGCGCACATATGACAGCACGGAGGACGGGATGGGTAGCTACGGTTTCGGAGTCATCGGGTGCGGTGTTATCTGCGACACCCACATCAAGGCGATCAAGGAACTCGACAATGCCCACCTTGTGGCGGTTTGCGACACAAGGCAAGACGCGGCGCAGGCCAAGGCCAGGAAATGGGGATGCGCGTGGTACACGGACCTCGACCAGCTGCTGGCGCGGGATGACATCCATGTGGTGAACGTGGTTGTCCCGAGCGGGCTGCACGCGCGTCTGGGCATTCAGGCAGCGGAGGCCGGCAAGCACGTTATCTGCACCAAACCGATCGACATCACTCTCGAGGCCATCGACGCGCTCATCGCCGCAGGGGAGCGCAATGGCGTGCTGATCGGCGCGACCCACCAGTGCCGGGACTACCGCATCTACCGGCGCGTCAAGCAGGCGGTTGACGACGGGCTTCTCGGGCGGCTTCTCTATGGGAACGTCCGGGTGCCATGGTACCGCAGCGATGAGTACTACTCGGACGGCTGGCACGGAACGCGGGCTCTGGACGGCGGCGGCGCACTGATGAACCAATCGATCCACTACATCGACCTGCTTCTGTGGATGATGGGCGAGGTCGAGGCGGTCTGCGGGTTCGCGGGAACGCTGGACCATCAGATCGAGGTCGAAGACTGCGCAACTGCGGCGCTGCTCTTCCGCGGCGGTAGCCAGGGGATGGTTCAGGGCACCACCTGCACCTACCGTGGATATGAGGCACGTCTCGGGCTCCACGGCACCCGGGGCAACGTGGTGATCGTCGGAGATGAACTTCAGTTGTGGGATGTGGAGGGCGACGAAATCGTCCACAATCCCTCGGCCGGCCACACAGGGGGAGCGGCGGACCCTAAGATGGGCATGGTGGGGGAGTCAGTCGCGGCCCATGCCAGGCAGATCGGCGATCTGCTGCGCGCCATTGAGGAGGGCAGGCAACCCGAACTGAACGCGCGCGAGGCCAGACGAGCGGTTGAGGTCATTCTCGCGATCTACAAAGCCAGTGAGAGCCGCAGCTACGTGACACTGCCGCTGTAGCCCGCAGGGCGTCACGGTTGCACAGCAGCCACGCAGAAACGGGGCCACCCGTCTCCAGGTGGCCCCGCACTATGGTTCAGCCTCCGACCGCGGTGCTCAGCTCCAGATGCACTTCAGCAGCAGATCGCGCCCGGCCAGAATGTCCTTCTCGCGTTCGTCGCCGGCCTCACGCTCGATAACGATCGGGCCCTTGAAGCGCATGTCCTTGAGCGCCTGGACGAACTCGGGAATGTTCACCTGTCCCTGTCCGAGCGGGACCTCGCAGCCCAGCTGGCCCTCCTGAGTGGGCCAGACGCCATCTTTAGCATGGCAGGATATCACGTGGTTGCCGATGCGCCGGAAGGCCTCCACGGGCTTGTCCTTACCGTAGAGAATCAGGTTGGCGGGGTCGAAGTTGATGTAGACATTGTTGCGGCCCAGGGATTCCAGGAACGCGGCCAAAAGGTCAGCCTGCTCCTGGCCCGTCTCGAGGCCAATGAACATGCGCTTCTCAGCGCACCAGTCCGCGCATTGTGCTATCGCATCGTACATCTGCTTGTAGATCGGGTCCGTGGTGTCATGGGGAAGGAACCCCATGTGCACAAGGACCCCCGGTTGCCTGCACTTGGACGCGAACTCGATGGACGCGCGCATGATTTCCATGCGTTCGGCCAGCTTCTCGGGGAAGACGAAGCCGACGGTCGCCGCGACGTCGTCCATGCTCGCATAGCTTTCTCCGGGGAAGCCCACGAAGAATCCCACCGACTCGACCCCGGTCTCGCACATGCCGGCCAGGATTTTCTCGGCGTTCTCATCGGTGTAGAAGTCCGGCGGGACGACCCCCATCTGTGTGCAACGGAACCCCCATTCGCCAATCTTCTTGAGCGACTCGAACGGGTCTTCGATACCCGTGGAGTGGATGAACACACCGATCTCCAGCGGCCTGATCATCAGTCTCACGTCCCTTCCCATTGTTCAGAATGTCACGCATATTTCGACGCGGTGCGGCTCGGTCCCTCTTGCGGAACTGAGGTCAGATCACAGTGCCGGGCTGCATTACGCCCGAACGCGGGATGATTACGATGCCTTCGCGCACGCAGTAGTCGTCGCCGTCTCGCTCCCAGACACCCGCACGGTTGAGTATCTCGCAACCATCGCCGATACGCGCGTTCTTGTCGATGATGGCGTTACGTACCTTGACGTTCCTCCCCAGGCCTATAGGTGGCAGGCCCTGCGCCTTGTGGCGTCCGTAATGCTCCGGGGTCTCGTAGAAGTCCGCTCCCATCATCACGACATTATCCAGCTCGCAGCCTTCCCGCACGATGCTCCGCAGACCAATGACGCAGCGCCTCAAACGGGACTGCTCGATCACCGTTCCGTCGCCGATGATGACCCTCGTCGCATCGCACCGGTTCAGTTTGCAGGGCGGCAGGTACCGCGGGTGCGTCCAGATTGGCCGGTCTTCGTCGAACATGTCGAAGGGCGGGACCGGATCCGTGAGCGCGAGATTCGCCTTGAAGAAGGCGGGAATCGTCCCAATGTCTTCCCAGTACCCGTCGAAGGGGAAGGCAAAGACACGGGATCCCTCGCGTTGGATTGCGTCGGGGATGATCTGCTTGCCGAAATCGTCCGCATCGCTCTCTTCCAGCGCCCGCAGGAGAACCTCGGCGTTGAACACGTAGATTCCCATGGAGGCCAGATGGGTCCGCGCGCCGGCCTCCAGGCCGACGGCGTGGAAGTCCTCAGGCGAAATGGCCATAGTGTCCAGGGCTTCATCCGTATCCGGTTTCTCGAAAAAGCTCACGATGCGGTAATCGGGGCCGACCTTGAGGACACCCAGCGCGCCGGCGTCCTCGCGGAGTACCGGGATTGTGGCGATCGTGATCTCTGCGCAGCAGTCGCGGTGATGCGCGATCATGCGCATGAGGTCCATCCGGTAAAGCTGATCGCCCGACAGGATCACGCAGAGTTCTGCGCCTTCGAGATTGAGGTGGCGCAGATTCTGTCTCACGGCATCGGCGGTGCCCTGGTACCAGTCCGGGTTCTCGGCCGTCTGCTCGGCCGCGAGTATTTCCACGAACCCGCCGCCGAAGTCGTCGAACTTATAGGTGTGCATAATATGCCGGTGCAGGGACGCGGTGTTGAACTGGGTCAGAACGTGCACGCGGTTCAGGCCGGAGTTGAGGCAATTGCTGACGGGGATGTCAATCAGGCGGTACTTGCCCGCCAGAGGGACTGCTGGTTTGGCGCGGTCGCGGGTTAGCGGGTGCAGCCGGGTACCGCGCCCGCCGCCGAGAATGATGCAGTTGATCTGTCCCATCTGCGGCCTCCCTTCGTATCCGGCCCGATCATCTTCCACATCGCGATACCGCACACCTGCCGCGTGCAGGTAACCCCGGCGTGTTGGCGAAACCTCCACCGTGTGGTACGAGGTATATGCAACTTCCAGCGACAGGTGACACAATGCGTATCGATGCCCACGCACACATCGAACCGCCCGGCAGGAGCGAGCTAAACGGTGACCCCTGGGGGCGCGACAGGCTTCTGATCGACGCTGCTGATGCCCTGGAGATTGACTGGCTCTGCTGCTCGTGCCTTGCCCCGCGGCGGCCATCTTCGCCCGAGGATTTCATCGCTTGCAATACCCATCTACAGCACGCGATCGAGGCCTTCCCCGGGCGCATTCTCGGCTACGCCTACGTCAACCCCGGCTACCAACGCGAGGCGGTGGCGGAGATCGAGCGTTGTGTCCGGGAGTTCGGGTTCATCGGGGCCAAGCTCTACAACGAATACAAGTTCACCGACCCGGTGGTCAGGCCGGTCATCGAAAAATGCATTGAGCTGGATGTCTTGATCCTGCACCATGCCGGACACACCTGGTGGCCCCTGCCCGGGCAGCCCAACATCTCGGACGCCGGGGACTTTGCCCGAGTGGTGGCTGAGTACCCGGAACTCAAGCTGATCTGCGGCCATATCGCCGGCGGGGGGGACTGGGAGTGGACGATCAAAGCACTGCGCGAAGAGCCGCGGCTGTTCGCAGACACCAGCGGCAGTGTGGTTGATGAAGGCATGATCGAGAAGGCAGTGGCCCTCCTGGGCGCGGATCGGCTGCTGTTCGCGTGCGACATGAGCATGACGGCCGGCGTGGGGAAGATCCTCGGCGCGGACATCACCGAGGAGCAACGAGACGCCATCTTCAGCGGGAATATGCGCCGCCTACTGGGTGGGAAGATCTGAGATGCTCTTTGATATCAACGCCTATTTGGGAACCTTCGCGCTCCGCGAACTGCGACACAATGACGTCCCCGGGCTCTCTGCTCTCATGCAACGCAAAGGAATTCACAGGGCGCTGGTCAGTGCTGCCGAAGCGATTACATGGAAGGATTGCCATTCCGCGAACCGCCTGCTGTCTGAACGGCTGACGGGAACGGACGGCAACATCCTGCCCTGCGCGGTGATCAATCCCGCCTACGCGGGCTGGCGCCGAGACCTGGAGGAAGCAGCCAGCGGGATGGGGATGCGGGCAGTCAAGCTCTATCCCCACTGGCACGGCTACTCGCTCGGGGACCAGTGCGCAGACGAAATGGTTCGCGCCGCGACTGACCTTGGTCTGCCTGTGCTCATCCCGGTGAGGGCCGTGGACCGCCGCCAGTTGGGATGGCTCTTTGACGTTCCCGACATCCCGCTGACCGATATCGCGACGCTTGCAGCCAGGCATCCTGATGCGCGGTTCGTGGTCCTCAATGGCCTGGGATTCACCGGCTCTCCGCTGGCGTCGCGCGAAGGTGAGCGCCCGGACAATTGCTGGATCGAAATCTCGCGGCTCCCGCTGTTCATCTCGCGCGAACTGCCCGTATTGCTGGAGACCCTTGGGGCCGGCCGGCTCCTGTTCGGAACGGGAATGCCCTTCAAGTATCCTGACCCTGTCTTGCTGAAGATGGAAAAGCTCGGCGCCTCCCAGAGCGAAACGCGCGCGATCTGCGGAGAGAACGCCGCAGCACTTCTTGGCCTGACATAGTGGAGACTCCCGGGGCACCAGTGAAGGGGAGCAAAACAGCCGGATGCAACGAGCAGGCCAGGGCCCGGGGGGATAGGCCTGGCCTGCCGTGCTTCCATGCGCGGGATAGGGGCCCGGCATGGGATTGATTGAATGGTAAGCCACTCAGCCGGACCTGTCAACCCAACGCGAACTCGATTATCGTCTGTGACTTCGGAGGGAAGGTGAAACCCAGCGGATTGGTCGCCTCGCGGCGCTCCGATACCAGCGCCACCTCGTTGGGCGCGTTGAAGTCATTGTGGGCGTCGGCGCTGTCGGCGCTGAGGGTGCGCACAATCACCTCATTGCCCATCTGTGGCCCAATCAGCGCGATTCCCGTGCCGATCTCCGCAGTGGGGTGCATGTTCACCACGCTCAGAATCGCCCTGTTCGTGGTCGGGTCCAGGGTCGCCACGGCGTCCAGATAGGGGATGGTCTGGCCTGGGACCCGGTCCCAGGTGAATCCCTCCACTTCGGTCCAGCAGTCGATCAGCACTGACCCGGCAACATTGGACGCCACCCAGAGCGGCCAGTAGATGCTCTGCAGGAACATGCCCTCGGGCCCCGCTTCAATAGCCGGGATGACGTTGACGGTCTGCGCCAGATTCGCCATTTTCACCGTGCCGCAGTGCCGCTGCATCATGTGGATGAACACCGCATCGGCCAGGGCGTCGCGCAGTGTGTAACGCATGGTATGGCTGCCGGTGTGGTAGTTCACGTTCCACTCGTCGATACTCACCCAGATGGGTCGCTGCATGTTGCGGTCACGGCGGACGGCGTCGATGCAGCCCTCCACGTACTTGAGGTACCGCTCGAATTCATACGCGCCGGCGAGGGTGGTCAGGTATGGCTCGCTTTCGTGCGGTCCCCAGTAGTAGTGAAGGGCGGTGTAGTCGATGAACTCCGCAGTGCGCTCCAGCACTTCCAGGTCCCAGCGCATCGCGGGCGCATTGCCCGTGCCCCCGCAGGCCACCAGCCGGATGTCTGAGTCCATCCGCTTGATGACCTTCGCCCAGTCGCGCGCCTGCCACGCGTAGTCCTCGGCGGTCTTGTGGCCGATCTGAAAGTCTCCCCACAGTTCATTGCCCAGGCCCCAGTACTTTACACTGTGTGGCGCCTCCGCACCATTGGCCCGGCGCATGTCCGAGTACTGCGTCCCCTGCTCCACGTTGCAGTACTCGACCCAGGCGATGGCCTCGTCCATAGTGCCGTTGCCCATGTTCAGGCAGATGTAAGGCTCGCAGTTGACGGCACGGCAGTAGCGGATGAACTCGTCGGTGCCGAACGTGTTGGGCTCAATCGTGTTCCAGGCCAGCTCGGGTCGGGCATTGCGATGCGGGCCGACGCCATCTTGCCAATGGTAGCCGGAAGCAAAGTTCCCGCCCGGCCAGCGCAGGATGCCCGGCTTGAGTTCTCGGATCGCTTCCATCACATCGCGCCGGAACCCGTTTTCATCGGCCAGACGCGAGCCCGGGTCGTAGATGCCTCCATAGATGCAGCGGCCAAGATGCTCGATGAATTGCCCATAGATGTGGGGGTGAATCTCGCCCAGCCTGCGGTCGACGTTGATGACGATGCGGGCCATATTGACCTCCGGGTCTGTCCGGATGCGTGTATAGATGAGATTGCGCTGGGGGAGATGAAAGGACCTTCCTGCCAGGGCTACAGATCGAGATCAACCGGCACGCGCTGTACTGGCTCGACCGTCTCAGGAGTGACGAGGCACCGGATCGCCAGCACCTGGACACCCGCTTTGGCTGCGGCACGGAGCATCGCGGCGAATTCCGGATCAGTATCGCGGTTCGGCGCGAAGACCCGCGTGTCTTCGCGCTGGATCATGAAGGCCACGGCGGTAGAGTACCCGGCCCGCTGGGCGACCACCAGCTCTTCGAGATGCCGTGCACCGCGTTTCGTGGGAGCGTCGGGAAACCGGGCCACATCGCCGATCCGCAAGGTGCAGGACTTGGTCTCCACCAGCCAGGCTCCTGTATCGCAGGCAAGTTCGAGGTCCAGGCGGCTTGCTCCCACGGTGACTTCCCGCCTGACGTGGGAGCACGCCCCGAGTTCGGGGGCAAGGCCGGCCACGAGCGCCTCCATGAACAGGTCGGGTGGAAGTCGGCTATCGAGGCAGACCAGGCTTTCACCGTGGCGTACAAGCACGACATCGTGGGTGGTGACCCGGCCCTGTCCTTCAGATGGGCGGACCCAGAGTTCCGCACCCTCATGCAGCAGCTCCTGCATGCGCCCAGGGTTGGGCATGTGGCAGTAGACGCGGGTCCCCTCGAGTTCCGCCCAGGTGGCGAAGCGGTTCGGACGGGTTATGAACCGGGCGGCAAGCAGAGGCTGGCGAAGGAGCATTGTGGACCACCGAGACGGGATCAGATGCCCTCGAACAGTCGCGCGTGATCCTGAAACCGACGCAGAACTTCAGATCGCGTGGTGGTCCCGGTGGTGCCAATCTGCTGTACCGTGAGTGATGCCACGCAGTTCCCCACAATTGCGGCTTCGCGCGGGGAGGCGCCCGCGCACATCGCAAGCACGATGCCGGATGTGCAACTGTCACCAGCGCCCACGATGTCGACAGGCGGTGGGGAGACGATTCCAGGCACGTGCGTCACACCGTCTCCGTCGAAGACTACAATGCCCTCGGGCCCCGCGGTCACAAAGACGGGGCGGTGGTTGCGTGCGGCCAGTTCGGTCCCATATCTGCGCGCGTCTTCGGCACTCAGTTCGGCTTCGGTCCCGGTGAACCCGCAGGATCTCGCCGCCTCGATCTTGTTTGGCTTGATCATCACATCGCGGAAGAGTCCGATATTGGCGCGCGAATCCGCCAGGAAATGCACCTGCGGGTTGTCGCGTGCGATCTGGGCAATCGCTTCCCGGACGCGATCAGTGACGACGCCGAGGTCGCGCTGCTCCACTTGGTCGGCGATGATCACGGCCTGCACCCGGGGGAGCAGGGACCGGAGACATTCCAGGATGGCATCTTCTAGGTCAGGGGGAGTGGGCCGGCGGTTCTTGACGTCCAGCCGGTTCAATTCGCGCTCCATCCCGGACTTGTCTCGCAGCATCGGCTTGGTGTAGGTCGGAGTGAATTGGTCGGGGCGACGCAGAAGGGCGGTCATGTTCACTCCGGTGCGCGCCAGTCCCTGGCGCAGGTCGAAGCCTTCACCGTCGTCTCCCGTGAAGCCGACCGCGAAAACCTCTCCCGCTTCCAGGGCGGTGAGGTTGTTGGTGACGGTACCCGCCGCGCCGGGGCTGAGCCTGCGGGCAACCACCTGGTAGGCGTCGAGACCGGTCTCCACGGAGACCTCGGTCAGGGAGTCGTCAAGTACGAGGTACTTGTCCAGGAAGAAATCGCCGAGGACAGCGATGGACGCACCAGGAAACCCGGCCAGAAGCTCTTCCATCCGCTGCGAAGTCAACCTTGACCCTCCAGGCGCGCCACCACCCGCCGGTACAGACTCGGGAACGTGACGCGGTGGTCGCCCCTGAAATAGAAGCTCTCGCCGCCGTCCTGCACGGTGCGCACGAGAATTGTCTTCCAGGGACGGTAGTAGTAGTGCGGGTTGGACTTCTCGGGAGCCGCGCCGGGGTTCTCACCGAGGTCTAACAGGTCGAAGACGGCGGTAGTGAAGTGCGCGATCTCGCGCCCCTCCTGGAAGGCCACATTTCGCGCCATGCTCAGGGCCTTCAGGTACACTTCGGGGCCCATGACCGCGGTGCCGAAGTTGAGCATCACGCCGCCCTCGAGACGCGTGATGGTGTCCGTCACAGTGAGGAAATCCCGGTAGCTCGCCAGCCCCGTCAGTGCACCGTTGAAGTTCGGGTGCTCGTGGATGATGTCGCTGCCAATGCCGACGTGCACGGTGACCGGGACACCAAGCTCATACGCGGCGGCGAAGATGCTCACATCCCGGTGGGGGAAGTCGCGCTCCACGATCATCTTGCCCACGGCTTCGCCGAAACCCAGCCCCGCCTGGGCACCTTGGTTCACCGCATCGTTGATCCACCCTGTTTCCTGCCAGAGGCCGAACTCCCCGGTGCGGATGTACCGGGCAACGCTCTCGGTGGTCGCCCCGATGAGTGCGAACTCAAAATCGTGGATCGCGCACGCGCCATTGACGCCGATGTGGGTGATGATGCCCCGACGCAGCAGGTCGATGATGAACCGCGAGTTTCCCTGCCGGATCACGTGCGCCCCCATCATCAGGAGGATTTCGCCGTTGCGCTGCCGGGCATCGACAATGCGCTGCGCGAGACTGTCCAGTTGTGGGTGGGCATAGTCGGGCAGGTCCGCATCCAGTTCCATGATGGCGGACAGGTCCAGATCATGCTCACGCTCGGCAAGCGGTTTGACGATGAGGCGGCTGCGATCGAACTGGGCATACGGCATGTGCGGGTGATCGCCTTTCCGTTGGGGCCCATCGGGGGTCTTGACATGCCCCGCATGGCGTGCTTTCCCAATGTCTCGCTTCGGTCTGTGGCGCAGGGAACCCGATCTTATTCCTCGGCGAATAGGTAGGCAAACAACCGCTTGTATTCCCGGAAGTCGGGCACGATGATATCCGCGCCGTACTCAATGAGCCGGTTACGCTTCCATTCATCAATGCCGGCACGGTTCTTTTCATCCACTGCCAGACCCACGGCAATGCCGCCCACCTTCTTGGTCTCCTCGATCTCCACAAAGCCGTCGCCGAAGCCCGCGAATTCGCTGCCCTTGAGATTGTGATCGGTGATGATCTTCTCGATGATCATGGCCTTGGAGTAATTCTTGTAATCATCAATGGCGCCGTAGATGTTTTCGCCGAAGTACGGGTGGAGGCCGAGGGATTGCGACTCATCCAGCACATACGGCCGGTCGGTCCCACTGGCGAGATACAAGGTGACGCCTCGTCCGTGCAGGTATTCCACCATCTCAAGCGCCCCAGCCACCGCCATCTCCTCCCGGGTGTAGCGCCCCTCCTTGAGGCCTTCGACCCGGTCCTTGATGCGTTCCCAGAGAAGCTGGAGGTAGTCCCACTTGTACTCCAACGGATCCTTGGCCTGACCACCGCGCTTCGTGACATGCTCGGCAAACTCCATCATCTGGTAGATGGTCTGCTTGCCCGTGAGGCGCGTAACAAACTCGTGGACGATCTCATGCAACTGCTCGCGGGTCTCGCCGGTGTCGAGATCGGCCAGGATGTCGACCATCATGGGGATCATTACTTCCTGCCAGCCCTCGCGGATCAGAGAGATGGTCCCATCGAAGTCGAAGAGCGCAAAGCGGATCTGGCCGCGCTCGATGTCCTCATTGATGATCTCGATGTACTCGGCGCCCTCGAGCATCCGTCCACGCGGGAACTGCCTGTACTCCATTCTGTTGCTCCTTTTCGTGCGTCAACGTAGTCTCCAGCCAGGACAGCCGAGCTCTCCGGCCGGGAATCGTAAGCCATTATACACGAAAGCTAAGACACGGACAGCGCGCGAAAGTTTGGGCGAGTGCGTTCCTCGAAAACCGGTGAGTTCGGTCGAGCCGGGGCAGTGACAGATGATGCGCAGATGTCTGCAAGACTGAAACGCACCCAGTCTGGGCACGAAGGGATTGATGGACCATCGCTGGAACTGTTCAACTCTACAGTCTGAACTTTCCTGGCGGGTGATTGCATGTACGAGTCCCCCCTGCGCAGCATCGCCGACTACTGGAGCAACTCGGTATGCAAGTTCCCCTCTGCCCCGGCGGCGATTTCGGAAGGCGAGACCCTCAGCTATGCCGAGATGGATGATCGCATCGCCCGTGTTGCCGGGTTTATGCGCGACGAACTTGGGGTCTCCAAAGGCGACCGGATCGCCATTGCGCTGCCGAACTGCCTGGAGTGCCTCATCGCCTACTGGGGGGCACTGAGGCTCGGGGCCATCGCCGCGCCGGTGAACATCCGCCTGCGGGACGAAGAGATCGCCTTCGTGATCCGAAACCTGGAGCCCCGGGTGGCAATTGTCCACGAGGACACTCCGACACCGGTCTTCGAGGCGATCGGGGCGTGCGGAGCCGTGCAGGCGACCGTTGGCGTGGGCGACTGCACTTGCGACGTGCCCTTCGTCGACATGATGTCGCGGGGCACCCCGACTGCGGCCAGCGTCGACATCGAGCCATCGGACATCGCTGTGGTCCTGCATACATCGGGCACCACCGGCGAGCCCAAGGGCGCGATCATGACCCACGAGACGCTTCACTTCAATGTGAAGAACGCCATCTTCGCCCACTCCTTCCGGCATGAGGACGTGCACCTTCTGGTGATCCCTTTCTTCGCGCCCACGGCCTCGTACAGTCTGCTGGCCAGCGCCGCATACCTGGGAAGCGCCATCTGCATCGCGCCCCGGCCGGACGTCGGCGACATCGTGCAACTGATCGAGACCCATCGCTGCACCACCTTCATCGGTGTGCCCACCCTGTTTCACCTGTTCGTCAATGACCCGCGCGCAGCTCGGGCCAACCTGGATTCCCTGCGGCTCATCGCCTATTCCGGCTCCCCCATGCCGGTGCGCACCATTGGCCAGCTGCGCAACCGCTTCCCGGGCATTGCGCTCCACAACTTCTTCGGCCTGACCGAGACGATCTCAATCACCCATGTATTGCCCAGCATCAACGCCGCCGACCGCCCCGATTCCATCGGCAAGCCGCTGCCCGAGATTGATGCGCGGATCATCGACGAAGCCGGGAACGACGTGCCGCGCGGGGAGATCGGCGAGCTGTGCTTCCGGCGCGGGAATATCATCCCGGGCTACTGGAACCGTCCCGGCCTGCTGGAGGAGGCCGTGGTGGACGGCTGGTTCCGCACCGGTGATTTCGCGCGCGTGGACGAAGACGGGTTCTTTTATGTGCACGGCCGGAAGAAAGACATGATCATTGTCGCCGGTCAGAACGTCTACGCCCTTGAGGTGGAAAAGATCATCTACACCCACCCGGGGGTGCGCGACGCGGCGGTCATCGGCATTCCCGCAACCGGAGTGCGCGCGGCTCTTGGCGAACTGGTGAAGGCGGTCGTGGTTCCACAACCGGGGGAGCAGTTGACCGAGCTTGATATCAAACGCCACTGCGCCCAGCATCTGGCGAGTTACAAGGTCCCGCAGGTCGTTGAGTTCCGGGACGAGTTGCCCCGGAATGCCGCGGGAAAAGTGCTCAAGCGGGACCTGTAGCGCCGGATCTTCCGGACAAGACCCCATCGGTGGATGTCATCCATGTGTGTCGCCCGTTGCACCGCGATCCTCGTAATGCTCTGCGCCGGAGCCGCCCTTGGAGCGGGTTCGGTGCCTGGCGTGAGTGTGCGCTTCCTGGACGGCAAGCTGTACGAGATACCCACCGGTAAAGCCGAAACGCTTGTGCAGGATGACCTGTACCCGGATTATCCATTCCACACTCCTCTCCCCGCCGTGCCACTCGACCAGCTGCGCAGTTTCCTTGGTGCCGGCGGTCCAAGGCTTGCCCTGTCCGCCGCCCAGCTATCGGAGATACACGCCAGGGCTGCGAATGATAAGGCTGTGAAGGCATCGCTCGATGCCCTGGTCGCACAGGCCGAGAAGTTTCTGGACGGCGCGGTTCCACGCTACCACCCTTCGCCTTTCCACTGGATTCAGGCACCCCCGGAGGAGTCACGTCAGGCCGAGGAGCAGGCAGCGCGGCTCTCGATGATGCGCCGCTCCTGCGCCCTCGCATTCGCGCTCACAGGCGAGGAACGATTCGCGAGACGGGCGTGGGAAGCGTTTCAGGCCAATGTCGAGCATTTCTACACCTACGGCGTGTTCCGCATGCCTTTCTCCTGGCAGTCGCCGTGGGACTCGGGCTATGAACTCTATGACGCTGCTGCTGCCTATGACCTGATCGCGCACTGGGAAGCGCTCACTCCGCTGGACCATGCGCTGGTGTTCACGTACCTGCGCCGCCTGGGAATGCGGGTGGCGTACGCGGTGGAGCTGTCGCCTGTCATCGGCAGCCAGCAGGCGATGTGGACCTGCAATCTCGGCTGCCTCGCATATTACGCGCCGGGTATTCCGGAATCGGCATCCTGGCGGGAACTCGTGGACGAGCGCATCGAGTCGGTGATGGCGGATTTCATGACCGATGGAGGCCACATCGAGTGCGATCCGTCGGCCCATTCCCTGGCGCTTGAGCACTTGCTGCGCTATGCGCGTGTGCGGGCGGCCAGCGGCGACCCCGACTTCATCTCCCGGCCCTGGGGGGCAGGTCAAGTCACACTCGAGCGCTGCGTGGACTGGCTCGCCAAAATCGCCACTCCGCTTGGCGAAACCCCCGCGGTTGGAGACTCGCCCTGTCGGCCACTGTCGCTGGCGCACGGATACCTGGACGGCATTCGCATGTTCCGCCGAGCAGACTGGCTCACGGCAGGTCGCATCAGCACGACGGATGCCGCCGTTCCGGAGCTGCTCCCCAACGACCTTGCTCCGGCGAAGCCGCAGTTCACCTCGCTTTGCCTACCCGATACAGGCTTCGCAGTCCTGCGCGACGGCTGGGGCACTGACGATGGCTATCTGCTGCTGGACTACGGGCGTCACGGCGGTCCTTTCGGGCATTTCGACAGGTTGGGGTTCACCCTGTACGCGAATGGTCAGCCCTGGGTGCTGGACGCCGGTCCCGCGCCCCACCCGTCCGTTCACGCCGAGCTGCACCAGTCCTGGCATCGTCAGACCCGGGCGCATAACACGGTGATGATTGACGACGCCAGCCAGTCAGCAGCGGACGGCAAGTTCGTTGTCTGGCAGACCCACCCGGCCTTCGACCTTGTGGCCGCAGAGCACGAGGGCTACCCGGACGCGATCCACCGCCGCACTGTCTTCCACCCACGGAACGGGTATTTTCTGGTTTTCGATGAAATCGTCAATTGTGGGGACAGCCGGCGTGAACTCCAGTGGTTGGCGCATGTCAACGGTACGCGGGAGTCAGGTACGGTAGGGCGGATCGTGTTCTGGCGGGACGACCGGCAGGGGCTGGCGCTTGTCCCTCCGCGCGAAGGCGGGCTGCGCGGCGTGAAGATCGATCAAGGCCTTTGCACTGGTTGCGATGGCGTGCTGGCCAATATCCAGCCCGGCGCGGACAGCGGCAGCTGGACGCCCGGATCGCCAGGCTGGGGATACATCCCCTTCATCGGGCTGCGCAAGAGCGTAGCACCGCGCTCAGTTCAGACTTTCTGCGTGGCCCTGGTGCCTTTCACGGGCAAGGAGCCCGATGTCACGGTGGAGTCTTTCGAGGGCAAACTGGCCTACGGTGTGCGGGTGATCATTGGCGATACCGTGGATTTGCTGGTGATCCGCAAGCGTGGCATCGAGCCGGGCACCATGTCCCGCGATCTGCCGGTGGCAACCAACGCCCGTTATGCGTTCGTGCGGGAGCAGGCAGGAAAGACCACGGTCATGGAGTGGGTAGACGGTGACAGTCTGTGGATCGAGTCCGACCTGCGAACCGGGCGGTGACCACGCCCTTCACTCGTTGTAGAACGCCCAGCCCCTTTCACTCCAGACTTTCGAGCCCCCATAGCCGCTCTCCGGGTAGACGCGATCAGACCGGTACACCAGAGTGCAGAAGAAGCTGTACCCGTGGGGGTAGAGATCTCCCGGCAGCTTGAGTCTCAGCTCGAAGTCCTTACCGCCGGCTTCCGGTGTGTAAACCCAGTCCTGCGTGGCGACTTCGGGTTTCGGCGGCAGATCCTCGATGAAGCCCGGCTGCAATTCCTCGAGCTTGTCCGGGTATCTGCCCCGCTCCGCCTGGTACTTCTCCAGCGCTTCGACAATCGGCGCAGCGGCATCCACCAGGCGGTGCAGTGTCGTCTGGCTTCTTTCCCATGCGCCCGTGAGGGCGTGGGTGCGCCATACAATTGCGCCCACGATGATGGTGTCGACGATCAGGATGATCGCCACGATGATGTAAAGCGGCCGGCGATCCAGTTTCGGTCGCCGCGGATTGTCTGCTGAGGCGATGTCGGTACTCCTCCCCTTGTGGGCAGTTGCTCGTGTTTACTCCTCGACGTATTCCACCCAGGCGCGCACCCCGAGTTCGCGCGTCTGCTGGGCGCCGCTGGGCTGCTCCACACGAATCTCCGCGGTTCCCGCGGCTGGTGTGCCCAGGGCGCCCGATACGGTCACCGGCGTGGCGCTCTCCGACGTCTTCAGTGTCGCCTGACCACTGGCCGGAATCAGCAGCCACTCGGCCTCGGCGAGGCTGGCGTCTGCCTGCAATGTCGTCTCAACCATGCGAAACACCGGCGCAGGTGTGCGCGTGTCAGTGATCCTGCGCAACGCCTTGAGGCCGTCTATCAACACCGTGCAGGTCTTACCGCCTGGGATCGCATTGAAGTAGAAGGTGAGCGACGACACGGTGTCGTACTGGATGGGTTCGGGGCTTGGCACTTCCGGCCGTTCGAGCAACACGAACCGCCAGCCGGTGAAGTTGATGTCGATGTAGTAATCCTGCGCCCAGTGGCCCGTGCCCCCGCGCGGCTGGATCTTGAGTTTGGCGCCCGATGAATCCCCGTGAATCCACACGCCGAGGGCCACGTGCTCGCGCAGGTCCAAGGGTGGGTCGAAACGCTTGCCCACCGCCGACCAGCCGCCATCATCCGTGCGCGTGCTGGTGGCGGTATACCGGGCGCAGTGCTGGCCAACTCGGGCCCCCTCGGAGACCAGTTCCAGCTGCTGCGTCACGCCGGAGCTTGTGTTGCCCGCGAGATTCGTGCCCGCCGTGTGCTGGGCAAGGCCTCCCGCGCCTTTGGCGAGATAGGCCGTGATGTCCTCGAAGTCCTCGAGCATCCAGGCGTTCTCGTCCGCGTACTCGGGCCCGGGGGCGACCTGCCTCCCCGCCCGGACCTCCAGGCCGAGAACAGGCTTGCCCAGCGTTGGGTCCACCTGCACCGTTACCGTCTGCTCCGGCGAACCTGGCAGAATCACGACTTCCTTGCCGTAGTTGACCCGGCGGAAAGTGGGGTTGGTCGCGTCGCCCGTCAGGCGGTACTCTTTGCCGGGGATCTTGAAATCCTCCCGCAATGCCGGGTGCAGCGTGCCCTTGATTCGCAAGTCCTCATAGGCCCGAATGATCCGGATGTACTCGTCCATCCGGGGATTGTCGCGGATCGTCTGCGGATTAGTCTGGATGCTGAAGGAGCAGTTGAAGCCCAGCGCTTTCTGGCAGACATACTCGATCTGGTCCGGAGTCACCTGTTGGCCGTAGATGTAGTACCATCCGAGGTCCAACGGGAGATAGTTGTTCGAATACCATTCGAAGCGGGGGAGGCGTTCGTCGAGATACCACTTCAGGTCTCCGTGGCCGTCGGCCGATGCGTACCGGGCAAGCATGTGCCATGACCACGGCGACACGCTGCTGGCCTGCAGAAGCATGTCATCGCGGCCCAGGGCATCCCAGTACGCCTTGTGCAGCAGTGCATTGTAGCGCCAGTGCGGTCCCTTGAGGCGCTCGGAGCCGTCAAAGTAGAGCATGTCCGCGCCGCAACCATTCGCCACCGCCGCCAGGTTCCGCGCTACCTCCTGAGTGAGCCCCTTATCGGGATCATGCAGGAAGTACCCGTACCCACGCATCATGTGGGAGATGCGGCTGCCCTTCGCGTGCGCGGCGGCGGTAGTCCCGTACATCCCCCGTCGGCAGTCCTTGAAGCCGTAAGGCTCCTCGAGAGAGGTCGAGCCGTAGAAGATCAACTCATCACCAATGCGCACCACCGCCGAATCGCCCAGGTATCCGCCTTCGATGGCCGGGAACTTCGTTGGTGGTGTTGGGGTGGGGATGAAGGTCGCCTTCTCATCGACCGCTTCAGCGAGAGCCGTGAACTCGTCCATCACCAGGCGGTCGTCGGGCACTGGGGTAAGATAAGGGTCGTTATTCGAGATCGCGGCGGCCAGGAAGTGCAGACCGCAGCGGAAACCCGCAGCGTGGAAGCGGTCCACCGCATCCCTCAGGTCGTCCAGCCCCCTCGGGAAGCGCTTGCGGTTGATCGGGTAGTGCCCCAGGCTCTCGGACCAGCTCTCCTGCCCGATGAGGATGGTGCTGAACCCGCACTTGCGCGCGAAATCGATCACCATGTCCACGTCGTCGAGCCCCATCGAAGTGATGAACAGGTACGAGCGGTTGATGTCGTCGGATTCTTTGTTCCACACACCGCCGAAATGAGGGCTGGGCAGACCGGCGGCGAGTTCCACTTCCACCAGACCCCTCGCCAGTTCGTCCGATGGGCAGACCATCAACGCGACACCGGCGTCCTCAGTGCCGTATTCGGCCACGCAGTCGGCGGAAAGCACCGTGGCCGGGAGCGAGAAATACTGCTCCAGCGGGTCGTCCATGCTCGCGAGAACCCTGTCGTCGCCGTGGGGTTCGGGCTGGCCGTCCAGTTCAGCCAAGGCGCGGATGTCATCCACGAGGCACTCGACCTCGCTCTGGCGGGGGAGACCGTTGAAGTAGATATTGCACTGGGTGATGTGGGTATAGTCGATAGGCTCGCCTTCGGGGCGCGGCAGTTCCACGTATTTCCAGCCGGTGAAGTCGATGGTCACGTAGTAGTCGCGCCAGTGTTTGCCGTCGGTAAGCTGGATCTTCAGCGCCTGCCCCTTGCCGTCGCCCTTGATCCATGCTCCGATGCCCGCGTGTCCACTGATGTCGAGGGGGCTCGGGAAGGTCTTGTACCAGCACGTCCAGCCGATCTGATCGGTAGGGTTGCGGCCGACAAACCTGCCGGCGCCGGGGCCGACCTTCGCCTCAGTGACATACTCCGACTGGGCGCTGGCGCCCGGGGAAGCCGATCCGCCACGCCGCATGCTGGGGTCGGCGGCGATGCCGGCGCGAACCGACGGACTCGTAGGTATGACGCCGATGGTCGTCCGCTCGCCGCGCAGCGCGTTGAGCGTATGGGCGACGGTGCCTTCCCTGGGCACAAACAAGCGGCACAGGACGATGGCCTTCATCGGCGCCGCTGTCTGCAGGTCCGCCAGTTTCAGCAGCACGTGACCGCGACCGCGCGAGACCCGGAATGTGCATGAGCCGCCGTCACGTGCAAAGCGGACGTGAAGCATGTCACCGTCAAGCCTGATGCTCTCGGGAGGGAACACGGTGTTGCCTGCGGTCAGCTCGAATGCGGGGAGTGTCGACTTGCAGAGGTCCTCTCCCGTGGCATGGGCAACAAGCGATTCCGTCCGCCCATCAGCGCTAAGTCTCCAGGTGAACGCTTCGGTCTCGAAAGTCACCTGAGCCATGCAAGGCGCCAGGACCAGAAGAAGACAAACTGCGATCATGCGAGCAGCCATGTTGGCCTCCCGGAACATCCGATTGTCCTGCCCACTGGGGCGGACGGTCCGCACGGAAAGGCGATTTCGCCGGCTTGGCGCGCGTAACCTGCCGTCCGGCACTGCCGCCGACGCTTGGCACAGATCGGTGGTCCAGACGGGCCTCAAGATGACGGGCGCATGGTCGAAGTAGTAGATGCTGCACCCGTCGGCGGTCCCTGCCCATCCCCACCATGCTCTCGGGTGGGACGGCGGCCTCGCGGGCATTGTGGGCACGATGCTTGACGCTCTGGGCCCCGCGCGGGATCTATCACACTCCTGGAGCCCCAATGAGAATACTTGTCGCAGAGCAGGATCCGCTGGCTCTGGGCGCGATGCAGAGATGCCTGCACAGTTGCGGGCACGAACCGGTCGCCTTCGCGGACGGCAAGGCGGCCCTTGCCTGCTTGCGGGGAGACGATGCCCCCCGCATCGCGCTTCTGGGCTGGCAACTGCCGGGGCTCACGGGTCCGGAGGTTTGCCGGCGCCTGCGTGCGGATGCGGATGCCGGTTACGTTTACGTGATCCTTTTGACGGAGCGGGGAAGCAAGGAACAGCTTGTGCGAGGGCTTCAGGCAGGGGCCGACGACTATCTGAGCAAGCCCTTCGACCCTTCGGAACTTGAGGCGCGAATCCAGGCCGGGGCGCGCATCGTCGAGCTTGAGGCCCGGCACATCCAGGCCCAGAGCCTCCTGCGCCTTCAGGCCACGCGCGACGGGCTGACCGGTCTGTGGAACCGCAACAGTATTCTGGGGATACTTGATTGCGAGGTCGTCCAACGCACCGACGATGGCACCGATCTCTGCGCGATCATGTGCGACATCGATCACTTCAAGCGCGTCAATGACACCCTGGGACACATGGCGGGGGATGACGTCCTGCGCCATGTGGCTGCGCGGATTGCCTCGTCGTTGCGCAGTTGCGACAGTGTCGGGCGTTTCGGAGGCGAGGAGTTCCTTTGCGTCTTGCCGGGATGCGGCCGTGACCACGGGATAGCGGTTGCCGAGCGCATGCGCCGGCACGTGGCTGCTTGCCCCATCGTTCTGGAACGCTCCGCCATCGAGGTCACCCTGAGCTGCGGGCTTGCAGACTTGCGTGGCCTCGGGCTCCAGGATCCACGCGCCCTGCTTGCCGCGGCAGACGATGCCCTCTACCGGGCGAAAAGCGACGGCCGAGACCGCGTGGTCGCCGCGGTCCCGGCCTGGATGGAACTGCGCAGGACGGGTTAGGCTCGTGTTGCGCTAGCCTGAATAGAACCCCTGGAGTGCCGGCGGAACCGAGCGGTACGTCGCGTAAAGGTCCTGGTATGCGGGAGAGTCCGGACCGGGCTCAACGGTGCGCTCGCCCACGTCCATGGCAGCCTGAGCTTCCGCGGCGTTTGCGAACACTCCCGCACCCACGAAGGCGAACATGGCGGCCCCCAGTGCTGTGGCTTCCTGCTGCTCAGTGGTGATTACCGGCAAACCGGTCACATCGGCGCGGATCTGATTCCACAGTGCGTTCTTCGAACCACCCCCGACCACTCGTACGGACGCGGGCTGGAAGCCTGTTGCTTCGGCAAGGGTCTCCAGCGCATGGCGCATCTGGAAGGAGAGCCCCTCCAGGGCAGCTCGGTACACGTGGCCACGGCGGGTGTCAAGCTCAAGCCCCAGAACAGTGCCCCGAGTGCCGAACTTGCGCGTGGGGCCGGTGCTGGGAACGAAGCTCGGAACAAGCGTGACGCCCCCCGCTCCCGGAGAAAGCTGCTGCGCCTCGCCGATCATCACTCCGTAGGCGTCGGAACGCTGGGCAACGTCCCCGTAGAGCAGGTCCCGGAGCCATTCAAGCACTCCCGAACCCATCATGAGAAGTTGGGGGTTCCACAGGCCGGGCTCGGCATCGCATTCGTAGATGAGACCCTCTTCAAAGCCAAACCGCGTGGGCTCGAAGCGGTTGTGGCGCAGCATCAGGATCTCCCAGGTTCCGCTGCTGAGGATCGCCTCGCCGGGCTTGCCGCCGCAGCCTACTGCAGCGAACTGGGTGTCATGCCCCGCAGCAACAACCGGTGTGCCCACGGGAAGCCCACTGGCGGCTGAGCCCGCGGCGTGCACGGCTCCGATGACTTCGCCGGGCTCGACCCAGCGCGGGAAGAACCCTGCGTCCAGACCGGCCAACGCGAGCATCTTCGCGGACCAGTCACGCTTGGCCATGTCCATGCACATCATGGTCCCCGCTGCGGTGGGGTCTATGGACTTCTCTCCGCAGAGCAGGTGGCTGAGCAGGCCCGCGAACATCATGAAGCAGTCCGCGGTTTCCAGAGCATCGGGCTGGTTTTCACGCAACCAGATGAGCCGCAAGAGACTGTCGAAGGGGATCACCTGGTAGCCGGTTTCCGCAAATGCCTCCCACGGCGACATCCGGTCTCCGAAGGTCTCCGCAAGGGGCTCGGTGCGGGAGTCCTGCCAGCAAATGACCGGATATGTGAGAGAGCCGTCTGCTCGCACCGGAGCGCCGTCGGCGCCGCAGGTGTCCAGCGTCACCGCCACGATCTCATCGCTCGGAATCTGGGCCACGACCTCCTTGCAGGCGTCGCACAGGCGCGCGAAGACCGCCTCCAGGTCCCAGATAATCCAACCTTCGGGACAGCCAGGCTGGGGCGTAGATGAACTCGGGCGGCTTGCGGATGCGACGATCCTGCCCTCCGGGTCCACCGCGATGACCGTGGCATTTGTGGAACCGCAGTCCATGACGATGGCGACCTGTCTTGCCATTCGGGAAATCCCCCTTGCGTGCGAATGAGGTTTTGTGTCACAAGCGCCGCCGGCCAGAGGGCGGCGAGGATGACGCTGAGTTGTGGCAGGCATTCTCCGCAGCTGCGACGAACTCCTTCCATCAAATGCGCCACGGAGGCTGCTATGGGATACATCGACGCCCACTCGCACATCTGGGACCAGGACTTCGACCGGTACCCGATTCTGCCCGACTACGACCCCGCTGCAATTCGCCCGATCACCTTCACCCCCCAGGAGTTGTTCGCCCACTGCAAGCCGTGCGGGGTCGATCGCGTGGTGCTCATCCAGATGAGCTACTACGGATTCGATAATTCCTACATGCTGGACGCTATCGCCCGCTGGCCCGAGACCTTCCGGGGAGTGGCGGTGATCGATCACAGTCAGGCCGATGTGGCCGAGGAGATGGCGCGTCTGCGCGAAGGCGGCGTGCGGGGTTTCCGGGTGCAGCCCGGCGGTGCGGACCCTGCCGACTGGCTCGAGGATGGCGAGTGGCGGCGATTCCTGGGCATCGCCGGAGAACTGGATATGGCAGTATGCCCGCTCATCGATCCCGAGTACCTGCCCGCGGTGGGCAGGGCCGCCCACGCCTTCCCGGATACGACTTTCGTTATCGATCACCTGGGGCGGGTGGGATGCGGGCGCCCCATCGAGCCCCGGGACGTCGCCGCCCTGTGCGATCTGGGCTATTGCCCTAACTGCAATGTCAAGGTCTCTGCGTTCTACGCCCTGGGAAAAGGCGAGCCGCCATATGCCGACCTGGTGCCATTGATACGTCAGGTCTACGACGCTTTTGGTGCAGCGCGGCTCATGTGGGCCACGGACTGCCCGTACCAGGTGATGAGGTCCTCCTATGAGGACAGCCTGGCGCTGGTGCGGGATGGTCTCGATTTTCTGAGCGACGAGGACCGGGCGATGATACTCGAGGGCACAGCCGCCCGAGTGTTCTTCGGCATCTGACCACCGGTTGGAGGTGGATCATGTTACGCACTGTGTTGTGTGCCCTGCTGATCGCAGGCATCGGTGTCTGCGTCGCCGACGACTCGCTGCTGCGCCTGCGGCATTCGTGCTATCTGGTGCTGGTCCCTGATGAAACCGCGACTCTGCGCGCCGACTTCAACTGCATCCCCCATGGGACCTATCCCGACTGGTTGGAGTACACGCTCTATGACCGGTCGGGAGATGAAGTCGCGTGGGGGCAGGTCCCCCCTGGCGCGCAGGCAGTGCTGGATGTGAGGGTGAAGACCCCGGGACTGCATGTGCTGGAGCTTACGTCGGGCTGGAATCTGGCCACCTGCGCGCTCTCGGGCCCCCCGTGGGCTTTCGTGGTCTCAAGCCGCCTGCCCCTGCAAACGGTGGGCGAGGTGCCCCGGCTGTACTTCCACGTACCCGCAGGGCTCCGGTCCTTTGGACTGTTCGCCCAATCGTCTGTGACCCGCGAGGGCATTCGGGTCGAGGTCCTCGCCCCCGACGGTCGGGTGACGAAAGTCCTGGACGGCGACGCGGACCGGCTGGAGAAGCTGGATGTGGATGTCCCTGCTGGGCAGGATGGGGCGGAATGGTCGGTGCGCGTCACCGCCCCGCAGACGCCCGGCATGAACCTGGACGACTGTCTCCTGTATCTGGGAGACAGCTTGCCTCCGTTCCTGGCCCCAACTGCCGAGGCGGTCCGGTCGGTGGCCTTGAGGGGTGACTGGCAATGAGCATATCCGGTACCGGCTTCGGGATTGTGTTACTGGTGTCGATCTGCTGCGTCACCGGCTTCGCCCAGGATGAGTGGTCTAGCGAGCCGCCCATCACCTATGTGCTCGACTATGGGAATGCCCACCTGGGCAACGCGCAATGGATGGAGGATGTGAGGAACGCGCCGCCGACGCTCCTGCACCTGGGCAAGGATGTGCCGATGACCCACAACTGGGGACCGATTGCGGCACTGGGTGGTGAGAATCAGGCATACGGCAAGGGTGAGAGCATCCGCCGCCTCTCTCCGGATGAGGTGGCCGCACGCATCGCCGACCTCACCCGGATGGTTGCCGATCTGCACGATGCCGGGGTCTCGCTGGTGATGCCGTACGTCTGCTCAAACACCGTCGCTGGTCACCCCGATACCAGGGCAGGACTTTGGGAGTTCTACGATCACTGGGATGAGTATGCATCTTTCGGGCTCGGGCCCCGGCCGGAGCGGGATGTAGCCGACTGGCTGCAGCGCGACCCGCAGGGCAACCCGGTGCGCTTCTATGCCTACACGGGAGACTTCTACCCCCCATACGAGCCCAACCATCGCGAAGCGGCTTGTGTGAACAACCCAGCCTGGCAGGCGTGGCTGTCGGCAGTGGTGCGGCTTGTTGCGAGGTGCGGTTACGACGGCTGCTTTGTGGACAACAGCGGCTCGCAGCGATGCTACTGCGCCTTCTGCCAGGAAGGCTTCCGAGAGTTCCTTAGCGCGCGTTACCGGCCTGAGGAGCTTGAGCGCCTGTTCGGGTTCAAGGGCGCCGACGAGATCCATCTTTCGGTAGAGCGCCAGGGGCTGCTCTGGGCCGAAACCCATCGTTTCTGGCTGGAGAGCCTGCGCAGACATCAGGTGCGCATCAGACAGGCTGGAGACAGTGTCAAGCCAGGGTTCAGAACCTTCCCCAATGGAGGACACCAGCGTCCGGAAGCAGTGAAGCTGGCGTTTCGCGATAGCGACTACGTCATGTTTGAGAAGTCCCTGGGGGACTACGGGACACATCCGGGACGGGCGCGATTCAAGATCGTCGGTGACATTGCCGTAAACAAGTACAACGACAACATTTACGAGTATTGCCTTACCCGTGCGGTACGCACGCGGGTAAAGCCGATCATCCTCACACGGGCCGGTTACCCGCGACGGGACCCGGAGCTGGAGCTGAATGACGCGACGGCCCGCCTGGGGATGGCAGAAGCGGCTGCGTTCGGTTCGGGCGGCGGGTTCCTGATACGGCCGGACTACAAGCTCTTCGGACCCGCGCTCAATGAGTACCGAGCCTTTTTCGAGACGCATGGGGACCTTTACACGGGCCTCAGGCCCATCGCGGACGTGGGGATCGCGCTCCTGCCGGAACAGGCGCTGTACCTGAACAAGACTAACGCAGCTCTCGTGGAGAGGCTGACGCGCTCGCTTGTGGACGATCATGTCTTGTTTGAGTACCTGCTTGAGGAGGACCTGGCCACCCCGCGGCTGTCCCGGTACCGGGCGGTCATCCTGCCTGGGGCCCAGGTGCTGTCCATCCCGCAGCTTGAAGCCCTGGAGCAGTATGTCCGGTCGGGTGGGCACCTGCTGGTCTTCGATCCGCTGCCCCGCTGGGACACGCAGTTTGGCGAGCTGGACAGGTCTTACCGCGAACTGCCCGCCAGAGCATTGCTGCCCCTGGGATCTGGCGGAATACTCCGGTCCCCGGACGTGCCCCGGCGCGACGTAGCCGGCCTGCTGCGCGCATTGACAGGCGAAGACTTCGGGGTCCTTTCACTTGCGGGACAGAACGCCCCGGCATGGGTGCGGGTAGCGGCCTGGGAGAGGCCCGCCGAGAATCGACAACGGGTCTATCATGTGCTGAACTACTCGGCGCCGCTTGGTGAGAAGGCTGGGCCGCCCCTGGAGGTCGCTGAACTGGAACTCGAAGTGCCGGCGCACCAGGAGATCACGGCGGAAGTCTGGACGCCCGGACGTCCTGAGTGCCAACGAGTGACGGCGCAGGCCGTGGATGGCGCGGCAACAATCAAACTGCCACCTCTGGGCATCTACCAGGTGGTGGTGCTTCGATAGAAGCAGGAAGACGCGTGGGCGGTCCTTCAGAGACCGTCAGGAGGCATCCGCGTGCTCGAACCGCAATCGCAGCGGACAGTCACTCTGGCACCGGCGCAGGCTCCAGATGGTTGGGCGGTGCTGGAAACGCTGCCGCTTCCTGTTATCCTGATCGGACCTGACAGCCTCATCGTAAGGACAAATCGCGCGGCGGCAGGGCTGGTCGGGGGAGATGACACGCCTTTCCTGGGTATGCCTGCCTCGGCTTTTTTCGCGGCCACCGGAGCCGAGATCGATGCGGATACGCTCCTGAGGCAGGCTGCTGGTGTCGAGATACCCCTCACGATCCACACCCGCAGGCAAATTGGCGTCTCGCAGCATCAGGTCTTGCGCTGGACGATCCGCCGCCTGAGCGACGTGGGCGCCGGGGCAGGGCACGTCGTTGCCTGTGCTGAGGACGTCAGTGTGCGTCTGCAGCTTGAAAAACAACTGGAGCACCAGGAGCGCATTCGCTGCATCGGGCAGGCGGTGGCCGGGGTCGCTCACGAACTGGGTAACCCGCTGGGTGCGATCCTGGGCGCCGGTGAACTTCTGGAACCCCACGTGTTTACGAACGCCGGACGCGGTTATCTGCAGCGCCTCGTGGACCAGACCCTCCGCGCCCGCGAACTAATCCGCAACCTGCTCAGCTTCGTGCGCGGCGAAGACCCGGTGCCGGTACCTGTTTCGGCGTCCGCTCTTGTCTCGGAAGCGGCCCGATTCCTCGCCTTCGAGTTCTCGGAGAGGGGAATTCACATCCAGATCAGGCATGAGGAGAAGACGCCGCCGGTCAACGTGGCACCGGCGGAATTGCAGCAGGTCCTGATCAACCTGCTGGTAAACGCTCAGCAGGCGCTGGAAGGGTGCCCGGAGCCATGTGTTAGTGTGGAGACCGGGGCGCGAGACGGGCGGGTGCGCATCGCGGTGCGCGACAATGGCCCCGGCATCCCGTTGCCCGTGCTTCCCCATCTGTTCGAGCCGTTCTTCACAACAAAGGCGCCGGGAGTCGGTACGGGGTTAGGACTGAGCATCGCCCAGGGGATCGTGCACCGGTACGGGGGAGAGTTGCTGGCACGCAACCACGAGGACGGAGGCGCAGTCTTCGAGGTGCTGCTGCCTGCCGCCGAGAGATGCGACCAACCGGTGCCCGAACCAGGCGAAGAAATGACCCCGCGCACGCACCACGAGCCGGCACGTGTCTTGATTGTCGATGACGACGAGGCGGTTCGCCAGGTGATCTCTCAGGCCCTGTCAAATGCCGGGCACCAGGTGGATGAGGCGTCGAGCGCCGAAGTGGCGCTTACGCGTGCCCAGTCCAGGGACTACCACCTGATCCTGTGCGACCTGACTCTTCCGGGCATGAACGGGCGCGAGTTCCATCGTCGTCTTTCCACGCTGCGGCCCGAGCTTGCCGGTCGCGTGGTGTTCGCTTCGGGCGGGGAACCGACGCCGGACTTGGACGCCTTCCTGCAGCAGGTCGGGGCCTCTTACCTGCGCAAGCCTTTTTCGGTGCGTCGGGTTCTCCAACTGGCCTCGGCCGCGGGATCTGAGGCCTCGAGTGGGCAATCCGGCGATTGAGACAGGGGGCTACTGAGCCGCGCCGCCCAACTGCACGCCTGCCACAATCTGCTCCGCGATTGGCTTGAACTTGTCCCAGTGTTTCTCTGGCGCTTCTGCGACTACATGGTAGCTGTAGTCGCCCTGGAAGCTGGCCCACCGCATCCCCTTCATCTTCACCGGCAGAAGTCCGGCTCGCTTGGTATAGCTGTACTCCACGAAGGCTGCGCGGGTCTTGGCGAAACGGTAATCGAATGTCGGGCTGCCTTCCTGGTACCCCGGATGCTCTTTGAGCCATTTCTCATTCTTGAAGTGCTGGAGCATTGCGCCATCGGCGGTCAACTCCAGCGGAAGTTGCTCTCCGGGACCAAGGTTGGAGGCGGCAACCCGCTCCTTTGCTGCCGCCGCGTCCCCGACCGCTCCCGCCCCGGATGCGCCCCGGACCGAGACCCGCGCGAGCCGCGTGCCTTTCCACGTGACGAGAACGAAAGTTCCGCCGGAACCCGCGTTGTCCGGCTCTCCCCAGCCCGTCGGATAGTATGCGGAGAAGCTCTTGTCCTTCGAGGTGAAGCTGGCCCATTCACCGGGCTCAGGGGGCGGGCCTGAGGCCGCGACCCCCACCATCAACAGGGCAATGGCGAGTATGGAAATGCCGCCGCCAACGATGATCACCGGAAGTAGCCACGGGGGGCGCGATGGCGGTTCGGGTTCGGGCTCGGGGGGCCTGCGGCGCGATGGGGCGGGAGCACCCGAAGCCGTGGGAGCACCGTGCGCGGCCGGCCTTGGAGGGCCGGTTGCGCTCGGCGCCGTGGATGCAGGCTGTCCCGGGCGCGGTGGCGGTGCAACGCGGCCCGGCTGTGGCCCGGCCGAGGCCTGTTGACCGGCTGCCGGTTGCTTCTTCTGGGGAGGGCGCAGGTCGGCGTTACACCAGGTGCACAGGTCGTCGCGATCGCTGGTCATTCCGCACTTCGGGCATTTCTTGCCCATGGCAGACCTCCCGACTTGCCTTTATCTAGGCGTTCAATTCCCGGCCCGAGGCCGGCGCGCGACAGACATCCAATCCCATTCTTTGCCGGCCATGCGAAGACTCCTTCAACAATGCACATGATTTCTCATCCGAGCAGCCCGCTGGCGTCGCAAACTGGCCGGGATTGCCGGCAGGATTTGCCGGCCGGGGAGGAATCTCGATGCAGCCGGCGAAAGGTCACTCACCAGAGCACCGCGTGCACTCAAGGAGTTGCCGACCATGTACCAGCACATCCTGGTCACCCTGGACGAGTCGGAACTGGCCGAGCAGGCTCTGCCCCACGCTGTGGCGCTGGCCAGAGCCTTCGGCAGCACGCTGCACCTGGTCTCTGTTGTGCCCGTCGCTTCGCCCGAAGCTCTCCAGAGCGCCACCATGGCCACCGACCACGAGGCCCAGCTCGACAGCGTGCGCGCCTACATGCGGGGGATCCGCAAGCGCGCCATGGAAAATGGCGTGGAGACGGAATGGGATGTCTGCCAGGGGGATGTTGCCGACGAGATTCTTCGCTACCGGGAGCAACAGGATTGTGACCTGATCGTGATGTCCACCCACGGACGGTCGGGCATGGGCCGCTGGGTTTATGGTAGCGTCGCCGACAGGATACTCAGACACAGCCCGGTCCCGGTGCTGCTGGTGCGGGCCGCCGAGAGCGCATGACGAACGCGGGCGAAACCAGACGATGAGTGCTCAGGGCCCGATCACATCCCGCGATGCCCGCAACGTGCTGCGTGCATACGATGCAGGGGACCTTCTGTTCACTCGTCCCGGAGCGGGGACTGCGAATGCGGCCGTGATCGTGGTTACACCGCGGGGTCAGTTCTTCCTGAAGCGCCGCAATCCACGGTACTGCGACCCTGGTCAGCTTGCCTTCGACCATAGTGTCATACGCCACCTGGCCCGCGAGGGTCTGCCGGTGGTGGCCGCGATGCGCACCCGCGCGGGCAGCCGCTGGTTCGAGTATGAGGACGACATTTACGAACTGTACCCGCTGGTGGAGGGCCGGCCGCACCAGGCCGGGAATATCACTCAGGTGCGCAGTGCGGGTCAGTTGCTGGGCCGGCTTCACCATACGACCCGCGATCTTGAGCCGGACGGGCGCAAGAGGGTCGGGCGACTGCACGATCCCGCGGCATCACTCGCCGGGCTGAACTGGGCGCGAGAGCATCTCCTGCAACCGGGCGACGACGAATCGGCGAGGCTGCTGGACGAACTCATCAGGGCGGCGCGTCAGACAGGGGAAAGGCTTCCCGACAGTGTATGGCGCAATCTGCCGGCGTGCATCATCCATGGCGACTATCATCCCGCGAATCTGAGGTTCAGGGGTGACGAGGTCTGCGGGCTGTTTGACTTCGACTGGGTGGCCCGGGCGCCGCGGGCAGTGGATGTAGCCGATGGAATCATCTTCTTCTGCAGCCGCCGCGAAGGGCCTATGGTGGCCGGCGATATCGTCTCACTCACCCAGTCCTTCACTCTCGACCCCGAACTATTGGGGGCTTTCGGCAGTGGCTACGGCGAGACGGTGCAACTGACACGGGATGAACTGCGCGCGATGCCCAACTTGTTGCGGGCGCGCTGGCTCTTCTGCCGGGTGGACGCCATGCAGCGGAAGGTGCCCGGTAAGCACAAGCTGGCGTACTTGCTGAACGGTGTGCTTGGCCCCTTGTCCGAGGTCGATGCAAACCAGGATCTCCTTACCGGGGGTGATTGGCTGACACCGTCGTGAGTATCATCCAACAGGCTGACATCCGAGGAAGCGCCGGCTCGGGTCGGCCGGGAGTGATACAGAACATCGGGGGGCGAGACACGAGGGGCGGTCGTCCTTGGCCTTCGTGCCCGGACAGGCCGCAGAGGAATGCTGAGGGGTGAACTCGCGCCGATGCCCGAACACGTGGTGCTGTGGGATTTTGATGGTACCCTGGGATATCGCAAGGGCTTGTGGTCATCCGCGCTGATTCGTGCGCTGGACATCCACGAGCCCGGGCACATGATCAGCGTCGATGACGTCCGGCCTCTCCTCGCACACGGATTCCCCTGGCACGAACCTGAACGGCCACACCCGGAACTGCGCGACCCTCCGGCGTGGTGGGATCACATCGAGGCGGTTATCGCCGGGATCTTCGCGAAGCTGGGGTATGAGCCCGAGCGCTGCAAACTCCTGGCGCGCGCGGCCCACGAGGCGGTCATTGACCCGTCCGCGCACCGGCTTTTCAGCGATGCCCGTCCGGCCCTGGACTTGCTGTCCCATCTCGGCTGGCAGCATGTAATCGTCTCCAATCACGTGCCCGAGCTGGAGAGCATCGTCTGTGCGCTGGGCGTGCGCCACATGTTCCACAGTGTGCTGTCATCCGCATGCACTGGGTACGAGAAGCCGAACCCGGGCGCTTTCAGGCATGCCCTCGAGGTGGTGGCGTATCCGGAGCGTGTGTGGATGGTGGGGGACAACCCGGTGGCCGACGTCCAAGGGGCCGAGAGTCTGGGGATCCCGGCGATCCTGGTGAGGCGGAAAGGAAGCGCACGCAGGAGAGCCGCCGATCTGCTGGATGCGGCGGCCATGATCATCCGATTATCGGGCTCGTAGAAAAACTGTTTGTGGGTATGAGCTGTCGCTGAGCCCTTTGGTCATCCGAGGAGGGCACAGGGGCCTGGGGGGGACCCACCGGCTTTCCCGGGCTCAGCGACCGTTGGCATCAACCAGCGCGACTGGTCTACTGCCTGCGCTATATATACCCAGGTTATGTTTCTCTATTCAAGGGAATCGGTTTGGTCGTCCGCGCCCGAGCTCTCACGAACCCGCTGCCTGAGTTCATCGATGAAGCGCAGTTCTCCGGACTCCGGGTCGGTGTACTGCCAACTGGTCCAGCCGTTGCACGCCGGCGTGCCCTGGAGTATGGCGCCCAGGCGGTGGATGGAGCCCTGCTTGCGTCCTGACGTGAGCGTCCCGTCCTCATTCACCTGTGCCCGGTCCCCGGTCCTCGCCAACACCAGCGTGTCTCCGGGCTTGAGCAGCCCCAACTCCAGTAGGCGCTCGAAGGCGATGCGCTGGGGCTTCACGGCATCGGGCGGCTGCAGCGCAGCAAGCTCTTCGGGCGAGGGCTCCTGCACTGCATCCAGCCGTGCCCGCGCGACTTTGATATAGCTCTCCTCACGCTCAATCCCGATCCACTTCCTGCCAAGGCGCTTTGCCACCGCGCCCGTGGTGCCGGTGCCGAAGAACGGATCAAGGACCACATCCCCCGGCACGCTGGAGGCCACGATCACCCGCTCGAGCAGCGCCTCGGGTTTCTGGGTGCTGTGGGCCTTCTCGCCGTTGACCTTCAGCCGCTCGGGGCCCAGGCAGATGGGCAGTTCCCAGTCGCTGCGCATTTGCTTCCCGTCGTTGTAGACCTTCATGGCATGGTGGTTGAAAGTGTACTTCGCCTTCTCGGACTTCTTGGCCCAGATGAGTGTCTCGTGGGCGTTGGTGAACCGCACTCCTCGGAAGTTCGGCATGGGGTTGGTCTTGACCCAGATGATGTCATTGAGGATCCAGAAGCCCAGGTCCATGAGTATCGCGCCCACGCGGAAGATATTGTGGTACGCGCCGATGACCCAGATCGTCCCGTCATCCTTGAGCACTCGCCGGCAGCCGCTGAGCCACTGGCGGGTGAACTCATCATACTGCCGAAGGCTGCTGAACTGGTCCCAGTGGTCATCCACCGCGTCCACCCGCGTCAGGTTGGGGCGCCAGAGCTCCTTGCGCAACTGCAGGTTGTACGGCGGATCGGCGAAGATCAGGTCCACCGACTTCTCGGGCAAGGCGGCCATGACCTCGACGCAGTCCCCCTCGATGATCTGATTCACGGGCAGTCCGTCCCTCATGTGTGGTCCTCAAACAGTCTGCCGGTCCAGCGGTCCCGCAGATTGCGCTCGAGCCGCGCGCGCACCTTGGGGATTGCCAGGAGTTCCTGCAGAAAATAGTCCAGATTATCTTCCGCGTCAAAATGCCGGCGCAGGCGGATGGCATCATAGTCCAAGCGGAGCAATTCGCATAGCTCCGGCCCGGTCATCAGGTGGGCGCGATCGAATCGCATCTTGAGGCCGCGCAGGATCACGTCCTTGTCCGACTGGTTGAAGCAGCAGAATGCGTAGTTGGACTGGTATTGCAGCCGCTCTTCCAGCAGTCGGGCCACTCGCAGCAGGCTGCCCAACTCCCCATCCGCTTTCTTCGTGTCGAAGCTGTCGCCGTCTTTGATTTCCACCACCAGCGCGGTCCGCTCCGTGTTGTCGAGCACCACCACATCTACCTGCGTGGGTCTGGCGCCGTCTTCCGTGGGGAGGCTCTCCTGGAAGTACGCCTCGACGCGGCGAGACAGGCCCAGGACCGGCTGGCTGAGTCGCTCCTGCAGCCCGGTCGATCGGATCGGACAGCCGGACCGCAGTATGGTCTCGAGCTCATTCCCATTGCGGATCGCCGTGGCATGGACCCGGCTGATGAGAGACCCCAGTCCCTCGTCGCCGAACACCCTGGCGTAACCTGAATCGCCATCAGCCCGTCCCACCGTCTCGCGTATGCGTGCCAATGCCGGCCCCCTGTCTTCGTGTCACCAGGTCTCAAGCAACTCCGGCAGTTGCTCCCGCGCGCTCTGGGCATCCACGACCCGCGCCCACGGCAGTGAGTCGCCTGGGGGTATCTCAACACTGGTCGCGCCGTCGATATCCGCCGGGACAATGCCTGTGAGCAGGGGCCAGCGTTCGATTCCGCCGGTCATTTCGCGGGAGCCCTCGGGCAGGTCCTGAGCGGCCTCGCGCACCCCGGCGATCATGGCCTCCAGTGCTCGCCGCTGCTCGGTTGTCGCAGGCCAGTAGGGGCGCACGCGCACGGCATCAATGAGCCTGCGCAGGGCTGCGCCGGCGTCATTGTGGCTGCCTGATGGCGCCTCGTACCGCAGCGAGGCAACCATCCAGCAATCGGCGCCCAGCACCTTCGGCGCGGGAGCGAGTGCGCACAGACAGGACGCATCAATGCCTTGGCCGGATGCCCGCGCGAAGCTTCCCTGGGCTCCTTCCAGCATGCGCGCGGCATTGGGCGCCTCACCCGAGACCTGGACGTTCAGGCCTGAGCCGCCCTTGGCGCGGTTTGCGCAAGCTTCGACCACGTCGGTTCGTTTCCACAGCAGCAACGGTTCGGTGCCCTGGTCAGGTGGAAAATCCGAGCCCTCGCGCCAGCCCGCGGCGGCCAGAGCGGGGGACAGATCGCGGTACATGGGAATTTCCGGCTGTCTCCATGAGAACCGGGCGCCGGTCCGCGGCTGCAGGCCCATGATATCGATCGCGGGCAGCCCATTGTAGATCCGCACGCCGCCGCTCACCAACCACCCGGGCAGGCCGTCGGATTCCAGCGCACCGTCGGTGGCGACCCACCGTTCGTCGCCCTGCGCGCCGGTTCCCAGTGTATGGACCGGATCTGCACGGAAACTCGCCGGAATCGCGCACAACGCGACCCGTTGCGCTTCTGTGGCACCAGGCGTGAAATACACGACGTAGAGTGTATCGAAGGCATCGTGGGGAACGACGACGGCCAGCGCCAGGACCGGTTGGCCATCTACACGCAGGCTGCCTTGGCACACCGCGCACGGGACCCCGGCGGAATCGAGCCGAGTCCTCACATTGCGCCAGCGCGCACCCATCAATTGCGCCCAGTCCCGACAGACGCTGACAGCGCGGCGTTCGAGGGGGGCACTTTCCGACTTCACAACTGGCCAGACGCAGGCACCCCAGGGGCGTGGCCTTTCGGACGGCTCGACGAAGATGCAGCCCCTGTCCTCGCGTACGAGCCACCCTTCCGGAGCTTTGATCCGGATTGGGGCCATCGGTCGAGTGTCGGCAAGCGGCGGAATGGAGCGGTTGGTCACGGAGACGGGCGGCGCTGCCGGGTCAGTGGCGGGCAACGCCGGGTCCTCAACCACCGGGCCGGCAGGCGGGACCGGTCCCGCCGATCCCGCCGGCTGGACCAACTCCTCGGGCTGCGACGGGATGCTGGTCCCGATAAGACTGAAAGAGCGCGCTGCCGCGTCGAACAGGCGTGTGCGGACATCGGAGACGCGTGCGGGCTGGACGAAGGTCCCCAATACGTAGTAGCGGCCGTCCAGCAGATAGGCTGCGAAGAGAGCGGTCCATTCGCCGTCTGTGCCCGTGTCAAGGCTTCCCCGGACCAACAGCGCTGAACCACCCGGGGCGCTGATGATCTCCTCATCGATCCGCTGATATGTTCCCCCAGCTGCCAGGACCTGCTCGTGCGCCCGCGCCGCGGCGTGAGCGGACAGCTCGTCTGCGACGGGTGTCCAGGCAATTATCTCCAGCACCGGGTCGTCGCTTCCGGGCCTGACCAGGCTGACGCCCCTGTCATCCACCTCCCGGGCAATCACCCAGCCTCCGGGCAGCACCAGCTGCACGCCCAGAGCGGCGACCTCCACTAAGCTGTCTGGTTGTGCCAGAGCAGGGAGCACAGGGCCGCACAGGGCTGCGAAAAGGGGCAGGATGGGGAATGGAAGGTGGCTCTTCGGGCCGCGAGACATGGCATCGAACCGGCGCGTATGATCAAAATGATTGCAGGAACATGATACCAGAGCACAGTGCCGTTGGCGAGAGGGTATTGTGTGACAGATTGGTGTCGGTGCAGCCGCTCGGGGCGCGGCTGGGCCTGTGTGCGAAATGGGACGATTCTCTTGCATTTATGCGCGCGCCGCAGTATACTTGAGCCACTTAGACTAAAGGTAAATGCCTGTAATCGGCTAATATGGAGGCCCATATGCCCTCCCGCTTTATCATCAGGTACCCCCTGCCCCAGCGCTCGCAGAGCGAGTTCGGTGGGCCCGTTTCAGGCCAATCGGCGCAGCATGCCTTTGCGCCCCCCACCGATGTGTTCGAGACACCCGAAAGTTACCGGGTCCGCATGGAGATTGCGGGCGTGGACCCCAAGGATGTGGAGATCATGGTCGCAGAAGATCATCGCACGGTGACGATCCAGGGTGACCGCCCGCCCGCGCAGCATGATGGTCCGGGCCGGTATCTGAACATCGAGGTCCAGTATGGGCCCTTCGCACGGACTATCGTTCTTCCGGACGCGGTGAGTGGGGAGGAGGCGCGGGCATCTTACGCTCAGGGGTATCTGTCGATCACCCTCCCGCGGCTGCGGCCCCAGTCCTCCCGGCGATCAGTTCCGATACAGACGAAGTAACCTATCTTGTCCCTTCGCGGCCTCCGGTGGGCCGCTTCGAACGGAGTGAGACAGCAGCATGGTGGAAGTTCAGGAGAAGCATAATCGCAAGTCTGAGCAGTTCCCGGAAATCGTGCCCGTCCTGCCGCTGAACGGGATGGTAGTGTTCCCGCTCATGCTCACCCCGATGTCCGTCAACGATCCACGGGAACTCCAAGCTATTGACGCGGCGGTTGCTGCGGACCGCTACCTGCTCCTCGTTGCTCTCAAGGAGGGCGAGGAGACGCCGGGCCCGGACACTCTCCACGAGATAGGATCGATTGCAGCCATTCACAAAATGATGCAGTTGCCTGACGAGACCCGGCATCTCGTGCTGCGCAGTTATGCCCGGGTGCGGATCGTGGAGTTTGTCGAGACGGCGCCGGTGCTCATGGCCCGAATCGAGCCGGTGGAGGAGACAGGAGAGGATTCTCCTGAGACTCGGGCGCTGTTCCACACGGTTTTGAAGTCTTTCGAGCGCCTGGTTGAGCTCTCCCCATATCTGCCGAAGGAAGCCTATGTTCAGGCGCTCAACGTCCACTCGGCGTCGAGTCTGGCCGATCTCGTTGCTTCCGCCCTGCCCATCCGCGGGGACGAACAGCAACGCCTTCTCGCGACGCTTGATGTGACCGAGCGACTGCGCATGGTCCACCGCATGGCTCAGGAGGCGCTGACCACGCTGGAGATTGCCGACCGCGTCGGCTCGACGGCGCGGGAGGAGATAGAGAAGAACCAGCGCGAGTATGTGCTGCGCGAGCAGTTGAAGGCGATCCAGCGGGAGCTCGGACAGGAGACCGAGGGTGAGGAATTGGAGGACCTCCGGACGCGCCTCCAGGAGGCAAACCTGCCGGAGGAAGCGCGCAAGGCTGCGGACCGAGAGGTCGCCCGGCTGGAGCGAATGAATCCGGCGGCGGCGGAGTACAGCGTGGTCCGGACGTATCTTGAGTGGATGGCCGAACTTCCCTGGAGCAAGTCCAGCGAGGAGATCATTGACGTGGAGGCCGCCCAGCGGGTGCTGGATGAAGACCACTACGACCTCGAGGAAGTGAAGGATCGCATCATCGAGTACCTTGCGGTGCGCAAGATCAAGCAGGATATGAAGGGCCCGATCCTGTGCTTCGTGGGTCCGCCGGGAGTGGGGAAAACGTCGCTGGGCAAGAGCATTGCCCGGGCAACGGGGCGCGAGTTCGTGCGCATGAGTCTGGGCGGCGTGCGGGATGAGGCGGAGATTCGTGGCCACCGAAGGACATATGTGGGCGCTCTGCCCGGCCGCATCATTCGCGCGGTCCGGGATGCGGGAACGAACAATCCGGTGATCATGCTGGACGAGGTGGACAAACTCGGGGCAGACTTCCGGGGCGACCCCTCGTCAGCATTGCTGGAAGTCCTCGACCCGGCCCAGAACAGCACTTTCAGCGACCATTACCTGGAGGTGCCCTTCGACCTTTCCCAGGTGATGTTCATCTGCACCGCCAACGTGCTGCAGACTATTCCCGCGCCGCTCCTTGACCGCATGGAAGTGATACAACTCGCGGGATACACGGAAGAGGAGAAGGTGCATATCGCGAAGCGCTACCTGGTTCCGCGCCAGCGCGAGGAGCACGGGCTGACCGCGAAACAGCTTCGCATCACCGATGCAGCGCTGCGGGGTATCATCGGCAAGTACACCCGCGAATCGGGCGTCCGCAATCTGGAGCGGCAGATCGGCACGGTCTGCCGCAAGATCGCGCGCAGAGTGGCCGCGGGCGAAACCGAACTGCCCACTGTGACCAGCGACAACCTGGAGAGTTTCCTTGGGCGTCAGAAGATCTTCCCGGAAGCGTGCGACCGGGTGACGGTGCCGGGAGTTGTGACCGGGCTTGCATGGACCCAGACCGGCGGAGAGATCCTTTTCATCGAGGCCACGCGCATGCCCGGCAAGAAGGGCTTCAAGCTTACGGGCCAGTTGGGCGATGTCATGCAGGAGTCAGCGGACGCCGCACTCAGCTACGTGCGCAGCAATGCAGAGAAACTCGGAATTGAGCCTGATTTCTTCGACAGCAGCGACATCCACATCCACGTTCCCAGCGGCGCTGTGCCCAAGGACGGACCCTCCGCGGGAGTCGCCATGGTGACCGCGTTGGTATCCTTGCTCACCGGCAAGCGCGTCAAGTGCAATGTGGGGATGACCGGAGAGATCACGCTACGAGGCAAGGTGCTTCCCATTGGCGGCGTCAAGGAAAAGAGTCTCGCGGCACGGCGCGCCGGCTTGGACACCGTCATCTTGCCCCTGCAGAACCAGGGAGATGTGCGGGAACTGAGCGAGGAACTGAGGGGTGATCTGAAGTTCATCTTCGCCGAGACCATCGGAGATGTGCTATCAGCCGCCCTCGAGGGTTGACTTCCACGCAGAACTTGATGTAATCTACAGATTATGAACAGTGGGGGCACTGTTGATGTCACCCTCAGCGGTCGGCATGCTCAGTTAGCGCTACAAAGGGGGCAGTGATCTTGCGGGGCAGTGTGGCAGCTCTTCTACTCGTGTTGTCCCTGACATGCGCTCATGCCATCACGTACCACGGTGGGCTTACCACGGCTGGTTCCCACTCAGACCCGGATTTCGTCGCCGACGGCCTCGACGGGACCGGATTCTGGATTGATCCCGGCGACACGTCCCTGGAATGGTGGGTCAGTCAGGATAGCCCCACCGATCCGTGGCACTATAAGTACGTTCTTTCTACACCGGGGCCGGGTGGCGCTCCCAGCCACTTCATCATCGAGACCACGAATCCGTTGACCGAGGGCGAGCCCGACTACTTCGACGCCACGGGCGACTTCGAGCAGGATACGATCAGTCTTCATATTGGTCCGAGCGCAGGCAACCCCTCGATGCCCGACGACGTCTACGGCATCAAGTTTGACGAGCTGAGCGGAGAGATCGTGGTCACGTTCGAGTTCTACAGCTATCGGAACCCGGTCTGGGGTGACTTCTACTCCAAGTGTGGCAACACCGGCGGCATACAGAACACGGCGTGGAACAAGGGCCTCACGGACAACGACACCGACCCGAACCTCGCACCCAGCAACGGCTCGCTGAACTACCACGTCCTGCGGCCCAACGGCCAGACCCAGGACATCCCGGAACCCGGCACAATGGCGCTGTTTGGGCTTGGGCTGGTTGCGGCGGCCTTCATGCGACTTCGAAAGCGCTGAGACGCGGATTCAACTCTCGACCTTTGGAGCCCGGCACCCCGCGAAGCGGATGCCGGGCTCTATTCTTTATCCCGGGACGTTTCGCATACCGGCTGTCTCAGCGGGTAAAATGAATTGAGGAGAAGCAGTCAGGAGGTGGCTCAGATGTTGATGACAAGACCTTTTCCGACGATTGTCCTGGTGATCGTGTTTTCCCTGACTGCGCTGATTCTGACCCAGCGCGCGGTGGCCCAGGTGTACTTGCCCTATGGCGGTCAGGGGTACTACGGCTATGACGGTCAGCGCTACGGATACGGCGGGTACTACGGGTACGATGATTATGACTACGACTATCCCCGCCGCCACCACTACTACTACTGGCCCCAGCGAGACCTGCTGCCTCACTGGTATGACGGGCCCGACCCGGGCATCTACTGGAACGAGAAATCCTGGCAGGGCCAGTACGGCTATTCGAGGCCACGGGTGCGTGACCGTCGCTCGTTCAGGTCCGGTTACGATGGTCCTGTCCGCACCTATCCGGGCGGCCCGGTGATTGGCCGCGACGACGATCCGCCCGAGAGGAAGGGGCACAGTCTGCGCGGGCAGCCTGGCGGACGGGGAAAGTTGCGAACCGGATAGGCTGAAGAGGATCCGGCATTCAGCGACTGCACGTCTGTTCACAGGGATAGCGCTGGTTCAGTGGACGGTAGCCGGCCGGGACTCACATGTCGCGGCCCTTTTCAGCACTAGGTTCCGGGGCTGATGAAGGCCCGGGCGGGGGCCATGGCGAAACAAGGCTTCATGCACAATGATCCCCGACCGACTTAGGGCGCGATTCAGGGTGATAGAATGTCCGACAACTTGAGAGTGCTGGTCCTCGGATGCGGCTCCATCGGCGAGCGGCACATTTGCTGTCTTACGCAGATGGGCGGTGTGGAGGTAATCGCCTGTGACACGCGGGCCGAGAGGCTGGCCGCGATGAGCGAGCAGTACGGCGTGTCCGAGACGGTCTCCAGCTATGACGAGGTGGATCTATCGGATGTCCTGGCGGTGATGATCTGTACACCTTCCGACCAGCACATCGGCCCTGCGACGCGTGCGGCAGAAGCCGGCTGCCATCTGTTCGTCGAGCCCCCCCTCGCATTCTCCATGGACGGGGTCGATGCGCTGATCAATCTGTGCCGGCAGCGCGAACTGGTCTTCCAGGTGGGCTATTTCATGCGGCATCACCCGAACCTCAAGGAGATCAAAGCGCTGATCGAGATCGGAAAGATCGGCAAGGTGAACACGGTCCAACTGAAAACCAGCCACTTCATCGGCAAATGCTGGTCGGGATCTCCGGAGGTCTTCTGGGCCGACGCAGCCACCGGCGGCGGTGTTATCCGGGACGCCTCTCAGGGTCTCGACCTGATCCAGTGGCTCGTGGGAGCGGTTAGTCAGGTCGCGGCAATGCGCGCCCGCTTCATGCCGGACGTTGACCCCGATGTGGAAGATGCCGCCGCGCTCATCCTGCGCTTTGCGAATGGGGCGTTAGGCACAGCCATTCTTAGTCGCTGGCGACAGAACTTCAAGAGCGGCCTGGAGCTCGACGGCACTCTGGGGAGCATCGAGTGGGCATACGAGTCCGGTGAGGTGCGGCTGTATACCGAGGAGGACAAGTCCTGGCGCACCCACCAGGTGGAGGTTGAGCAAGACGACCTCTTCATTGCGCAGGCCCGAAACTTCGTAGCAGCGTGCAGGGGCGAGCAGACGCCGGCGGCGACAGGAATGGATGGCAAGCGGGCTCTCATGGCTGCGCTGGCGGCGCAGGAAGCGGCAGAATCGGGTGGCCTCGTGGAGATCCCCTGCTGCTGCATGTGTGGCGATTAGCGGCCGGCGGCGGGTAGTCTGTCGGGAACGCGAACCGGGGACCGGCTCATCCTCTCGTGCAGAGAAGATCAGCGCCGGTCCCCGGTTGTTTGTGACGGGATGCATCCTGCTTACTTGGCGCGAACGTAGGGCTCCAGTTTCTTGGTCACGAACTGCTTGCGCAGCCGCGGATAGACAGGCAGGTCACCGAACTGCGGCTCATCGAGACCCCTCATGAGAGGCTTGACGTAGTCGATGAACTCCTGGGTGACCCCGTTCTTGCGCTCGTTGATCCACTCGGCCGGCACCAAGCGTGTCTGGTCGGCGACGCTCATCAGCGAAGTGGTTTCGGTCTCGAACACAAAGGGATCACTGCTCTTGCGCTGGATGGTGATCATGACGTCGGTCTCGCCATTGCAGGCGCGTTCGACGGCATTGGCGCCCACGGCGTAGGCCTCGTCGATATCCACCTGGGACGCGCACCAGGCGAAGCAGCGTTGCAGGTTGCCCAGCGTGTCATGGCGTGCGCGTACTCCGATCTCTTCCTCGATCATGTTGCCGAGGGCCTGGGCCACACCGCCGAGACGTGCATGACCGAACTCGTCAACCTTCGCGGAGGTGGTTGCGAGATCGGTCTCCGCGAAACTGAAGCCCTCAGACACTGCGACCACGAGGTAGCCATGCTTGTCGTAAATCTCCTTGCAGTCAGCAAGGAACTCGTCAGGATTGACCTTGACCTCGGGCAGATAGACGAGATGCGGAGCCATGTAGTCATCCAGGCGGCCTGCCTGGGTGGCGCCGGTCAGCCAGCCCGCGTTCCGGCCCATGACCTCGACAACCTCCACGTTTCCGAATGCTTCTGCGTCCTTGGACGCAAACTGCACGCAGGCAGCGGCGTAGCGCGCTGCGGAGCCGAACCCGGGGCAGTTATCGGTAACGACCAGGTCGTTGTCGATGGTCTTGGGGATGCCGATGACCCGCATTTCCCAGTCGCTGGTCTTGGCAAGCTCCGAGATCATGTGGCAGGTGAGCTGTGAATCATTGCCGCCATTGTAGAAGAAGTAGCGGATGTTGTGGGCTTTGAACACTTCCATGCAGCGCTCGAGGTCCTGGGGCTTTGGTTTCAGCCGGCAGGAGCCCAGAGCGGCCGAGGGCGTGTACTTGAGTTGCGAGATGACATCCGGCGTCTCACGGAAGAGGTCGAACATGTCCTCGTTGAGCACGCCGGTGAGGCCGTGGACCGCACCGTAGAACTCCTCGATTTCGTCGCGCTTCTCCGCAGCCTGGACTGCACCCACGAGACTGGCGTTGATAACGATGGTTGGCCCACCGGACTGGCCGATGAGCGCGTTGCCCTTGAGTGGCATTCTGCCTGTACCTCCTGGTATATGAACGCGTGCTGGTTAGGGCCAAAGATTATACTCAATATAATTGCGCGCCGAGTCACAAGTCAAGGCAGGACGCGGCCGGCCTGGGAGCATCGGCTTGGTGGGAAGTGTGCCGGCTTCGTGTGTGGCCAGGCGTCGGGTGGCCGCGGTGTTGAGGCCCGGCCGTGTGCGGTCAGGCTCCGGGGGGGAATAGCCACCGGTGGAAGCCGGGAATTCCGTTCTCAGGCATGGGCCATAGGCCCCGGTTACAGACGGTTGCCCGCTCCGCGGCCTTTGGGGCAGGAAGGGCCCGCCAGCGACATTCCAACACGCTCCAGGCCGGCGGAACGCATGCTCATCGGCCTCAGGGGCGAGCGGCTTCTTCGCGATCCCAAGAACCGCGCACTGTCAATAGAGCATGACACTGCGCAAGGGCTTACAGCGTATTGGTCCAGAAAGCTGAGGCAGAGCCGAGCGGCGGCGCTGAGAGCACTGCCCTGGATGAATCTCGACATATCACGGTCGGAGTGCCAGTGTGGATCATCCCCGAACTGGGTCAGACACACCGATGGAACACCCGCAAGCTCAAAGGCTTCGTGGTCGCCGTAAGGGAAGCAGTCTTTCAGGGACAAGGAGATGCGGGCCTGATCGGCGGCGCATGAGAGCTTCCGGCGCGCCTCGTCCGTGCCCAGGCCGATGCGGCACGCATGCAAAGGCGCGCCGAGCCCCACCATATCCACGTTCAGCATCGCCCGGATTCCAGCCAGGTCCGCATCCCTGGCCCTGCGTACGTAGTAGTTGGAGCCCACATGGTGCACCGGCGGGTCCCCGCAGAATTCCTCGGCACCGAAGAATACCAGGCGCACCTCGCAGGGCAGGTCGGCTGTCCGCAGAACGCGGGCGAGCTCGAGAAGGACGGCGACGCCGGATGCATTGTCGTTGGCGCCGGGGGATGTCTCCCTGCCAACCACGGAGTCATAATGCGCGCCCAGGAGCAGGGCTCCTTCTCCCGCTCCCGGCAGAACCGTCTCGATGTTGCGCGTACTCGTTCCCGTGAGCCCGATTGCGATCCGGTCCTGAACCCGTGCTTCGACCCCGATCTCACCCAGTCTATCCAGGATGTAGTCCCCGGCCTGCCGCTCCGCACCACTACCGCCCCTGCGAGGGCCGATTCGGTCCGCAAGCGCCCGCACGTGGCCCAGCATGTTGGCTTCGCTGTGGGCGTCCAGGCGATCGGCGAGGCACGCACCAGGCGCGTCGCGGCCCCGCAGCTCCCGGCTTTCGGCGCATGCAACTTGTTCGCTGACTGGGGTATTGCCGCATGACTGGAGCAGCACCGCCCGTGCGAGCAGGAGTGCACATGGGATCGCCAGCGCAATCCCCCGCAGGCCCGACCGGCCTGTCCCTCGTGATCTGCTTCGCCGCATGTTCGCGCGCCACTGCAATCCTCGTGCCCAATGTGGTCCGAGACAGAGGAGGAGATCAGGACCCACCGCGGAAGAGTCTCGCACCAATGGGTGAGGAGAGTGGACGCCATGCGAAGAGCTGCACGTATCGGGCTGTCGATCCTGTTTGCGGTTTCAGCATTCACCGGCCTGCAGGCCCAACCGGCCGAGAAGAAACTGATCGAATATGGCTGGGACGTCCCGCCTCCGAGTTTCGTGGCCGACAACATCCGCGCGATGGAAGAACGCCCCTTCGACGGGCTGATCATGAGGGTCCAGCCGATTGGGAGCATCTTCACCAACCGGAAGTACGAGGAAAGCCAGGTGGCAGGGGAGTTCGAGGCTCTCGGACGCATCGAATGGCAGCGCTTCACAGACAACTTCATCATCATGTACGCAGCCTCGACCATGGACTGGTTCAGCGATGCTGACTGGGATTGCGTGCTTCACAATGTACGTCTCTGCGCAAAGGGGGCGAGAATCGGGCGCTGCAAAGGGCTCTGCTTCGACGCTGAGCCATACGGCAAGAACCCGTGGATCTACCCCCAGCAGGCACAAGCGGGCACGAGGAGTTTCGCCGAGTACCAGGCCATGGTGCGCAAGCGTGGGGCGCAGTTCATGGATGCCATTGAGGCCGAGATGAAGAACCCGGTCCTCCACACCTTCTTCCTTCTTAGCTACTTCGGGGATCTGGTGTCGGAGACCGACCCTGCGAAGCGAGAGGCCGGCCTGATCAACCGCCATTACGGTCTGCTGCCCGCGTTCATCGAAGGCTTGCTGGATGCCGCTGACCCGGGGACTGTGATCACCGACGGTAACGAATCCTCTTACTATTACACCAAGGCGGAGCAGTTCGAGAAATCGCGCGACCTGATGCGAGACCAGGCGTGGAAGATGCTGTCGCCTGAGAACCAGGCGCGCTACCCGAAGCACGTCCAGGTGAGCCAGGCGCTCTACGTGGACCATCTCTTCGATTTGCGTGTGCGCAAAAACATCAGCGAGTTCATGACCCCTGAAGAGCGCGCGCTGTGGTTCGAGCATAACGTTTACCATGCGCTATCCACGGCGGACCGCTACGTCTGGCTGTACAGCGAGCGCATGAACTGGTGGCTTGATCGCGACGTTCCCGCGCTGCTTCCGGTGGCCATCAAGCGCGCGCGGGCGAAACTGGCGGCCGGCGAGCCGCTGGGATTCGACCTGAGCGCGGTGATCGAGGATGCAACCGAGCGGCGTTCCGCGATGCTCGCGGCCACTTTGGTTCGTCGATCTGCGGATGTGGCCCCGGTTCCGCAAGGGCAAAAGCCGGTCATCGACGGCGTGCTCGATGACCCGCTCTGGCGTTCGGTGAGCGCAATGGAAGCGTTTGTGCCGTACATCGGGATCAAACCCGATCCAAAGCTCGCGGCAACTCTGGCTTGGGCAGCTTATGACAAGGACAATTTGTACATCGCCTTCTACTGCTCCGAGCCAAACCCGGCCGGCGTCAAGGTCATCGGTTCGGCGCGGGACCATGACGTCTGGAACGGCGACAGTGTCGACATATTCCTGTCTGCCGGACAAGACCGAAAACCTTACTACCACCTGATTGTGAACCCCGACGGGGTGCTTTGGGACGCTGCCTGCGACGGGTCAGACGACCTCAGTTGGAGCCCTGACCTGGGCGTGGCGACGCACCGCGATGCGGGGTACTGGTCGGTGGAACTGGCACTTCCCTGGAGGGCGCTGAACAGGGAAGCTCCCGTGGCGGGACAGAGCCTGTACGCGAACCTGTGCAGGCAGCGAATTACTGGCGGCGAGCAAACCTGCTGGTCTCAGTGCGTTGGCGGGTTCGTCGAGCCGGACAACTTCGGACAGTGGGTTTTCCGGTAGCCGGTTTCGGCCATCTGAGGGCAGGTGCGGTGGGGCATTGCAGAGAAGAACACGTTGAAACAACGGAGGGCGCCGTTCCTGCCCGTCGAACCGAGGGATGTCGTATGGCGCTGAGCGTGACGCTCTGGAACGAGTTCAGGCATGAAAAGCAGCTCGATGCCTGCCGCGAAATCTACCCTGATGGAATGCATGCTGCGATTGCGGATTACCTCGCGCGCAACACTGATTTCAGGCTGCGGCTGGCCTGTCTTGATGAGCCTGAACATGGCTTGACAGAGCAGGTGCTGGAGGACACGGACGTTCTCATCTGGTGGAGTCACGTGGCGCAAGACGAGGTGAGCGATGAGGTCGCGGATCGCGTCTGCACTCGCGTGTTGGCAGGGATGGGACTGATCGTGCTCCACTCGGCTCTCAAGAGCAAGGTTTTCATGCGGCTGATGGGCACCACCTGCGACATCAAGTGGCGCGAGTCGGGGGAAAAGGAGCGGCTCTGGGTCGTGGCCCCTGGGCACCCGATTGCCGCCGGACTCGGCGAGTATATCGAGATACAGAACACCGAGATGTACGGGGAGCATTTCGATATCCCGGTTCCTGACGAGCTTGTGTTCATCAGTTGGTTCCCTGGTGGCGAGGTGTTCCGCAGTGGCTGCTGTTTCAACCGGGGAAACGGACGCATATTCTATTTCCGTCCGGGCCATGAGACTCATCCCGTGTACCACAACGAGGAAGTGCTCAAAGTCATTCTGAACGCGATCAAATGGGCAGCCCCCAGTGGCGGCCCACAGTTCCGGCGGGGCAATGTGCCGCCGCTGGAACAGATCTGAGGTCCGCCAGTGACCCTTCCTGTGGGACATCGCGGATATGCGCAGGCAGTGAAGCCGACATTCCTGGCGGCTTTGGTCTGCCTGGCTTTCATCCTGCAGACAACGCAAGCGAACGGGCATCATCCCCCCGGGGTTGAGTACAAGATATTCTGCTTTCCGGATGATGCGCTGCCCGTGATCGACGGGGATGGGGGCGACTGGGAGCGTGTACCGGCGGCGTACACTCTGGACGGCAGCTATCTACGGGACACGGTGATGGGGAAAGAGGACCGGATGTCGCCAGATGACCTGCGCGTCGAGGTCACTGTGGGATGGAGCCCGGCCACTAACCGGTTGTACTTTCTTTACCGCGTCTGGGATGATCTACATAACTTCCGGGAGGACTGGGGCGATATTTTCGAGGTCGTGCTTGACGCCGATCATTCGGGAGGCCAGTACCACAGCTACCCGGACGTGACGCCCGAAGTTGAGGAAAAGCTCAAGAGTACACACTGTCAAAACTACCACATCTTCACCCCACCAGGGCCGGGCAGGCCGTGGGCCTGGGTCTGGGGGTCACAGCAGTGGCTGGTGGAGAAACCGTGGAGTGAGCATGCGTACAAATATGACTTTGGGCCGGGCGAGGCGGGCCCGCTGTGCCTGGAGTTCAGCATCAGTCCGTTCAACTACGCGAGTTATCTTGGCCCGGAATACAGTGCCATCCACAGGCTGATAGCCGGCGAGATTGTTGGGCTTTCATGGTCCGTACTCGACTACGATGAGGACGATCAGCGCTACGAGGGTTTCTGGAACCTGTCGCACAACACACGGATGGACCGTACTGCGGACCTGTTGCCCAACTTCAGGCTGATGCCGCCTGAGCCCGATGATGGCCCCAAGTAGACGATTCGCATCAACGGGCACATGGCGTTTGCGTGTCGCCGTTCTTTTGTGCTAAAATGGGTTTGGCGTAGGGTGAGCCCGCTTTGACCCGGGCCCAGACGCTTCGGATGCATTGGGCAGGCCGTTAGTCTGTCGGCCTTTTTTCATGTCCGGCTGTTTCCGGAGTCCCGTGGCCCCGGTCCAGTCCCGGGAGGATCCCAGCATGCGCAATCGGGCGCGAGCATTGCTACCAGCGATCGTACTCTGCATCGCAGCACTGGTCTTCATCGCCTTGTCTGGCACGGGTTGCGGCAAGAAGGGTGAGGATGCCGCAGGCGGGGCCCCGGCTGGAGGGCCCGAACAGATGATGGCGGGCGCTCCGGGTGGAGCACCGATGGGCATGCCCGAAGGTGGTGGGACGCCCGGTGGTCCCGCTGGTCCTCCTGGAGGTCCGGGCGCGCCTGGTGGCGCACCACCGGCAGCCGGCCCGGGTGGCCCTGGCGGCCCCCCTGAGGGTGCTGGCGGTCCCGGCGGCCCCGGTGGCCCCGGTGGTCCGGGAGGACCCCCTTCCAAAGATGGCGGCGGCGGGGGAGCTGACGGAGGTCCCCCAGCTCAGCCGGCAAAGGTGGAGAAGGCTGCTCCCGCAACTGCCGAGCAGGTCGAGGCGGTTGAGGAAGCTCTCGGCATACTGCGAACCTTCCTGACTCGCGAAGCTCCGGCCCCCACTGCCACTGACAAGAAGAGCGAGGATGAGGCTGACTCCAAGGCCCCGACGGCAAAGGCCTCCTCGGGCGGCATGAAGTTCGCCCAGGCCGGTGGACCGGGTGGACCGGGTGGACCGGGTGGACCGGGTGGACCGGGTGGACCGGGTGCCGGCGGTCCTGGTGGACCGGGGGGAGAAGGTCCGGCAGCGGGAGCGGCTTCCGCTGCAGACGGCGTTCCCCCGCTGGCCCTTGCAATCGCTGTCAAGCGCGTCTGTCAGAAGACCCGCGGCATACAGATGAACCAGCAGAAGTGGTTCCACGAATACTGGTTCTTCATGGCCCGCTCACTGCTCGAAGAGGTCCAGACCAAGTACGGCGATTTTCCGCTGGCGCAACTTGCCCACGCCGCCCAGACGAAGAGCGACTGGGAAGGCTACCTGTGGCATTGGGCGATGCGTACGATGCTGGCGCAGACTGATTACTCCGACCTGCTGGACTGCGCTGATGCCATCGCCAAAGCGCGCGTGGGGCTGGCCGCAATCCACGCGATTTGCCGCTATGGTCTTCTGATGGAGGACGTGGACGCAACCAAGGTCGGCCGCATCATCTCCCCAACCATCTCCCACACCATCAACACAATCCGCGTCAGCTTCGGGAACGCGAACTACGACCCGGCAACGATCGTCCGCGATGAAACCAAGCGCAGTCGCCTGATGGTCGAAGTGTTCGACAACTACCTGAAGTGGGGACACAACTGGCACTGGGAGCGGTCGCGCAACTGGGCTTACCTGTCCCGTGTCTCTGCGAACGTTCCTGCTTACACTTGTGATTCCTGCGGTCGGAAGCTCACACGAGACGGGCAGATGTGGCGCTGTCCGCGCTGTGGCAAGGCAACCCGCCCTGCCATCCCCGGAACTTTCGAGGTTGTCGAACCCCACGGATGTCTGGATTGTGGCTATCGCGACCAGTACCGGGTATCCGCTGTCCAGTGTCCATCCTGCTACGCGAGTCCCGATGGGCGTTACCGTCTCACCCGCTCTTGGAATTCGCCGACGTTCGCAAGGCGCCAGCAGGGGATGAAGAACGCGCAGAAGGCCCACAAGACGGCCGAGGCCGTATTTGCGAGCAGTTCAGTGCTTCCGACCAAGGCCGACCGGCAGGCGTATGAAGCCTGGGTTGCGGTATCTCCGGCTCCCGAACGCGTGCCGTCGCTGCACCAGATGGAGCTTGAGGCGCACGAGGTTCGCCTGCGAGCCGCAGCTATACCGAGTGATCGTCAGCCGCAACGCAACTAAACGGGCAAGGTCGGGCATGGTCACCTGCCCGGCCCCCAGTCCGGAGGGCGCTGGATGAGACACCGCCTGATCATTGCAGCCATCTTGCTGACTATTCCGGTGCTGCTCGTTGGGTGCAAAGAGGAGCCCGAGGCGGAGGCTTCCGCGCCACCACCTCCGGACCCGGGTTGGCCCAGCTACTCGCCGATGGCTGCCGCCATCGAGTTCGAGTTGCAGGAGGCCCATTATCATATCCGCAAGGGCCGGTACATGGCGCCGGACAGCTATGGCAGCGAGGCAGAAATGCCCGCTGCGATGGGCTACACCCAGTGGGCTTTCGCCAATGCCACGCGCCTGTACGAATCTCCCCAGTCTGCCGCTGACGACAAGCAGAAACTTGAGATCGAGACCAAGCGCAACAGTCTTTTCGCAGGTGCGACTGACGCCGCAGATCATCTCATCCTCGAACATGGCGGCCGCTTCTCAGTGCCCCACGGTTATGTACCGCGGTGCAAATGGTGTGGGCTTCCCATGCCCAAGAGCCTCATGCGCTGGCCGATGGAGGATGGGGAGAAGCGAGTCGAGTGTCCGCGCTGCGGCGCCCGCGACTCATTCCCCACTGGCCTGATCTACCGTTGCCCGAACTGCCACGACGTGGTTGCCGGAACACAACTCGGGCCGCGCTGCCCGACGTGCAGCCGCAAGTGGGCAGGGGCTGAGAAGCATTGCTCTCGTTGTGGTTACGCGACGAGCGTCCTCAGCCGACAGGGCCAACGCTGCCCCAACTGCAAGGCCAAGTGGAACTTCGACATACCCTTCGGCAACTGGCCATCTCGTGCGCCGATCCCGGTGGACTTCACCGGCTCAGGCGAAGGCGACCGGTGCACCGCCTACACTGCAGTTACGGGGAGACGCTGTCCGAACAAACTGCCCTCGCACTCGAAAGACAAGGCCGATCTGGCCTGCTGGTACCATCGTGGCCAGAAACAGCGTGACGAGGTTGCCGCCTCGGGTGGCGGCGCACCGGCGGGCGCTGGTGGCGCCGGCGCGGCCGGTGGGATGGGCGGCGGCATGGGTGGTCCCGGCGGACCGCCTGGAATGGGCGGACCTGGTGGGCCTCCCGGCATGGGTGGTCCCGGCGGACCGCCTGGAATGGGCGGGCCCGGTGGACCTCCCGGAATGGGCGGACCGGGCGGGCCTCCGGCCGGCATGGCGCCTGGTGGTGCGGGCGGGCCTCCCGGCGGCGCTGCGGCCGGGCCTCCTCCGGGTGACATGGGTGGCGCAGAGTAGCGCCACGCAGCCCGGGCGGTTCGGCGCGCGTTGCCGCATAACTCAAGCCTAACAGCGTACCAGGCCGCGCACATCCTGCGCGGCCCTTACTTTCAGGGTGATAGGCATGTTCAAACTCAGCGTCATCAGCGACGAAATCTCCCAGGACTTCCAGCGAGTCGTCGATGTCTGCAAGGAGTATGGGGTCGCTATGGTGGAGCCGCGGTCGGTGTGGGACACTCCGCCGCACAAGCTGTCTGACGACCAGCTCGCCCAGATGAAGTCGATCATGGATGCGAGCGGGTTCAGCGTTCCCTGTATTGCATCTCCTTTTCTGAAGTGCGATCTGGGAGACGCAGACCAGTACAAGGAGCATCTGGCTATCTTGCGCCGCTGCATCGAGATTGCGCACCGCTTCGACTGCAAGATCATCCGCGGGTTCACTTTCTGGAAGACCGGGCCGGCCCAGGGAGTCTGGCAGCAACTTCTCGACGCCTATGCCGAGCCGATCCGCATCTGCGAGCAAGAGGATGTGTACATCGGAATCGAAAACGAAGCATCTACCCATATCGCTACCGCTGCCGAAGCGGAGGCAATGTACAAGGACCTCGCCAGTGACCGCGTCCGCGCTATCTGGGACCCGGCAAACGAGGTATATGCCACCGATGGTGAACTACCTTTCCCGAACGCCTTTGAGCGGATGAAGCCCTACATGATCCACATGCACATCAAAGATGCTGTCCGCGACCCGCAGGCTGAGGGAGGCGCCCGTTGCGTCCCGGTGGGTGATGGCGGTTACATTGACTACCCTGCGCAGTTCCAGGCGCTCGTGGATATGGGATACGAGGGGGCCTGCAGCCTGGAGACCCACTGGCGGCCCGGGTCTCAGCTGGATGAGGAGACTATGAACAAGCCAGGAGGCGCGGCCTTCTCCGCCGGCGGCGAGCAGGCCAGCCGCATCTGTTTCGAGAAGATACTCGAGATGATCGCGAACCTGAAGGCTTAGGCTCTCCACCGAACGCTATCGGATGCACCGCCCGGGACCGTCATCCCGGGCGGTTCGGTAACTGCCGTAATGTTGCTATGCCGGCCTGCGTGGCATCTTTACGCGTGTGTCAGCGGGCTGTATACTCATGTCCGTAATGGGTCGGCCCGGCAGACACTCCCCACCAGAGCGTCCGGCAACCGCATGCCAAGGCACAACTCAGGCCGGCAATGTCTGAGCAATGGAATCCCCCTCGCTGCGACAGCTGGGATACTCTTTGTACTCATCTGGGGTGTGGACCTGCGGCTGTCACTGATGCCCTCTCTGTTCGTCGGAGACTGGCCGACTGAACATCCGACCGCCAAGGTGAAACCCAGGCTCTGGGCTTATGTCGACACCGCCGCCCTGGTTCCCGACGCAGGTATCGTGGCGCCTGCGAGCACGTCCCTGTATGACGACGTACCGGCGTATGAGACGCTGGGGAGGAATGATCTGGTCGCCCGGATCGCGCGTATCCGGGGCGGTCTCGGCCCCCTGTTGACAGCCAAGGTCCACGAAGGGATGGCAGCCGTCAGCCTTCGTGACCTCTGCGCGAGACTGGGCAATCAATTCACCTGGGACGGTGCTGGCGTCGCCTTGGTGTCCGGCGATGAGGGTGTCACCGAGTTCGCGCCAGGTTCGCGCACGGCGCGGCGCAATCTGAACAGTATAGGTCTTCCAGCCCCGCCGTTCGTGGACGGCAACGACCTGTACGTTCCGGTCCGCAGTGCGGCAGCAGCACTCGGTCTTGAGTTGACCCAGGAACGGGGCGGCTCCATAGTGTGTCTGAGCCGCGGCACCAGCACGGTTCGGGCCCTCATCCCGGCGCAGGCCTTCAGCATCGAAATCGACCGTTCAGACCGTTGGCTCCGGGTCTTCTATGCCGGGGAGTTGGCCAAGCATTACCGTGCGTGTACGGGTGCGGGCCAGAACACACCTGTGGGGCGGTTCTATATCCAGAGCAAATGTGTGTGGCCCGGTTGGCGCGCGTACTGGGGCGAATTCATCCCTGGGGGCAGCAGCCGCAATCCTCTCGGCGCCAGGTTCATAGGCACGTCGGCCAGGGGACGCGTCACCGGCTGGACCATCGGGATACATGGGACGAACCAGCCTTCATCCATCGGGCGCAGGATATCGGGTGGCTGCGTCCGTCTGCTGAACCCCGACATCATCGAACTGTACGAGGTCATACCGATCGGCACTCGGGTTACGATCCACGAGTGAATGCGCAAGGGTGAACCTGATGATCCTCGGTGTTGGCACGGACATCTGCTCGGTCAAGCGAATGCAGTACATGACCGAGAAGTATGGCGCTCGATTCCTCGACCGCGTCTTCACACCTGAGGAGCAGGAACGTGCCCGGCGCAAAGCGGGGTGGGCCGAGAGGTTGGCCGCGCGCTTCGCGGCCAAGGAAGCTACCATGAAGGCACTGGGAACGGGCTGGGCGTGTGGCGTGCGCTTCCTCGACATCCACGTGACCAATGAGTTTGGGGGACGCCCTGTTGTGCGCCTCGTGGGAACCGCCGCGACCTGGGCGGAGTCCATCGGTGTAACGCGCATCCATGTATCGCTTTCTCACGAACGCGAGCAAGCCGTTGCATTTGTGGTTCTCGAGGCGGCCGACGGCCGACCCTGGACCGACTGACGTGGGTCGCGCGCCCGGTTTCTGCACATTGCCGGTCCACCCCACCAAATGGGTCCCGCCATGCGTCTGATCGATAGATATGTCCTGCGACTGATGGTCATGCCGACGCTCATCGGCGTCGCAGTCTTCATGGTCATCATGCTGTCCGAGACGGCAATCAAACTCGGCGATACGGTTATCGGCCTTAGGGTTCCCCCCGCTCTCATCGGTCAGTACTTCCTCTTCAGGCTCCCGCGTGTGTTCGCCTGGTCTCTTCCCGTCGGCATTCTCGTTGGCGCCGCCATGGTGACGACGCAGATGGCGAGAGCCGGAGAGGCGACTGCCATGCGGGCCGGCGGAGCGAGCTTGCGGCGCATCTGGATCTCGATCATCGTTCTCGGGATGGCGGCAACCGTGGTTTCGTTCGCAGTCGAAGAGTTCCTGGTACCCGGCGCAAATGCCCGTGGCACCAAGGTCTTCAACACCATGACCCGCACCCAGCCCGTCATGGAATCACGAAGCGACCAGGTTTTCCGCGACGAAAAGGGACGCATCATCTACGTCGGGCACATGGATGTGGTCAGCAACGAGCTTCAGAATGTCCTGGTTGTTGACCAGAGAGACGACGGCAGCCCCGGCGTCATCACTGCGGCCCGACGCGCCGAACGTCAGGGCAAAGAATGGATGCTGCGTGAGGGTATCCGGCTGCGGGTGGGGACTCATGGGGGGGAGCTTGGGCCGTGGGAGCCGTTCGAAGCAGAGGCAATCAGCCTGTGGAGCGCCCTGGACGAGTACTACAGCGACCAGCGAACGGATTACGAGATGAGCGCCCGTGAGATTCGCGAGCGCGTGGACCTGCTGCGTTCATCGGGCCAGGACCCGCAAAGGTGGGAAGTGCGGCTCCAGTTCCGCTACTCCATGCCCGTCGCGTGTCTGGTCTTCGCCATGGTCGCGGCACCCCTGGGCATGCGGTTCGCTCATCTGGGCAGCTTCGTGGGGATCGTTATTTCGATCCTGGTGGTCTTCCTGTATAACGGCGTGCGATCGTGGGGTCTCGCATTCGGCCTCGTGGGCGACCTGAACCCGATCGCGGCCGCCTGGGCGCAGAACATCATCTTTGGGTCATTGGGCCTTTGGCTGGTGCTGAGGGCGCGGTAGTGCCTCGACGGCTAACTGGACAGGAGCTCTTCCATGGCAAGCCGGTTTAGCCTGTGGGCCGATGTGCCCTGACCGCCCGCCACGATTGCCCCCACAGCGTTTCCCCATCGCAGGGCATCGGTCCCGCCGAGCCCCGCCAGAATCGCCGCCAGAAAGCCCGCGTTGAAAGCATCGCCGCAGCACGTGGTATCGACAACCTCGACACAGAAGCCTTCGGAGCGGAACTCGCCCGACGCACCGACCAGGAAGGACCCGGCCGCCCCCAGCTTGAGGGCAACCGTGGTTCCCTCTCGGGCAAGGCAGCGTGCGGCCTCGAGCGGGTCATCGATGCCCGAGATGGCGGTGGCCTCCACCTCGTTCGGGAGGAAGTAGTCGACTGCGCGGATCGCTTCGCGCACCCTGGAGTCCCATTTCTGAGATGGATCGAACCCGGTATCCAGAGAGCTCGTGATGCCCAGTTCGCGCGCTCGGAGACAGATGTCGGCGACAGCGGGCCGCAGCTTGCTCTGCAGGAAGTAGCTCCCGATATGAATGTGCCGGGCCTTGAGAAGGAGATCATCTCCAACATCGGCGCCAGACAGCGAATCGATAGTGCCCAGGTAGGTCACAAAAGCCCGGTCGTGGGGACCGGATATTGAGACGGTCAGTCCGGTGCGCAGCGACCCATCACGGATGATGTGCGCGGTGGAAACGCCATTGGCGGTTAGACCCTCGAGCACGAATGTTCCGAAGTCGTCCTCACCGACCCTGGCCCGCAAAGCCGATCGCAGGCCGAGCCGCGCCGCGAAAGTGGCAACGTTCGCCGTGCAGCCACCAAGATGCATCCCCATCGCCTCAGCCAGGACTTCCTCGCCGAAGGCGGGCAGGCGAGTGACCCCGGCCAGAATCAGATCGACGTTGACGTCGCCGATGCAGAGAATGTCGTGATCTTTCACTTGGCACTCCCTCGTTACCGGTGGGCACTGGAGATGCGCCGGGGCCTTGGGTGCTGCTGAGCATTGTTCAGGGGCCGTCTGCGCCGGGAGCGCCCCCCAGAGGCGCACGCCGGACCTGGACGCCCACGAGTTCCCCGGCCCATTGCGTGCCCTGAACCCATGCAAACAGCCCGGGAAGCGGTTCGAGTTCGGCTCGCAGAGCAGTTCGCGCGGCATCAGGTCCCGGCTTGGAGATGCGGCTGAGTACCCGCGCCTGCGTCCCGATACTGACCGCCTCGGCGATCGCTCCCTCGGCGCCAGGCAGTATCCTGCGCACGACGAACTGCCCCTTGAGGGTCTTCCAGACGGGCTCTTTGACGCGTCCGGATGAATCGAAGTGCAGCTTACTCGCGACCCACACCTGCTGGCCCGGTTGCGGGCGCGCATCCTTCGGGTAGCGCACGCGAATGGTGACCTCCTCCAGCCCGACCTGCACCCGCCGGACTTGCCCGGTCTGGCCTGCAGCCCGCCAGTAGAGGATCTCGCTCCCATCTGGCGCCCAGCTCATGCCCAGAGGCGCAGATGAGCTTGGGCCGCCGCTGTCCAGGGCAGTACCCACGATTTGGCGACGCTCCTGAGTGGGTGGCCATGCACACCACAGCCCGGCGTTCGTTGCGTATGCGAGAAGGCTTCCGTCCGGGGACCAGCATGCCGCCCCTACGCTCTGAGCCAGTCGGATGGGCGCCAGGGACGACAGGCCTCCCAGCCAGAGCGACGCATCTGCATCGAAGAAGCAATAGAGCGCGGAGTCAGGGGACGGCCTCTCATCGTCGAAGTCCGCGCTGACTTCCTCTGGTCTGCCTGTCAGTGACAATCGGAAGCACCGTTTCTCATTGCCGGCCCAGACTGCCACGGGGTCCCATCCCAGCCACTGTCGGAGCCGCACCCACTGGCCGCCACGAATCTGTACCATCGGCCGTCGCGCACCTGTGGCGGTGTTGATCGCGACCGCGGTGCAGTCCTCACCATCCTGCATCAGAGCGACCAGAGTGTACTGCGAAGGCCACGCGAGATGCATGGCGGGGCCCGCTTTGACGGGGTCTCCCACGTACCGTCTTGCGCCGCCTGCGACTGCGGTGAGCGCGAGCTGGCTCCAGCCATTGCCGGTCGCCACCCAGTAGGCGATCATTTGCCCGTCCGGTGACAGGGCAAAATGAGGCGTGGCGGCATTCTCCAGGCGCAGTTGGGCTCCGCGTTCCGTGCAGATCATGATCGCCGGCACGTGAGGCCAGCGCTCCCAGCCACCGATGACCACACCCTTCCCTGCAGGCAGCCAGGCAGCGCTCTCACCAAGGGTTTCCGCCACAAGCTGGTCATCCAGCGCAACCAGCTGCCGGAACTGGGTGACGTCAAGCCCGGAAACGGCAGGCTGCGCCAACGCGATGCAGGCGAGGAAGAGCAGTATGTACCGGGACATCGGCAAATCCTCTCCAGTGGAGCTTCGGTTGCATCAAAACAGTAGAATGTAACTGCCCCTGCTGTCGTGCGTCACAGCGGCGGGTCAGGCGAGCACGAACTTCTCAATGGCTTCGGCGACGCCTTCCGGACCACTGTCGGGAACGTAATCTGCGGCAGCCTTGACGGGCTCCTGGGCATGTGGCATCGCCACCCCGAAGCCCGCCATCTCAACAAGCTGCAGATCGTTGAGCATATCCCCCATGCCCATTGTCTGCGACATCGGGATCCCGAGATGCGAAGCAAGCCAGCGCAGAGCATTGCCCTTACCCGCGTCTCGGCTCAGAAACTCGATGTACTCCGGCATGGACCGGGTGACCATCACACGGTCGCCGAAGTTCGCGCTTGCTTCGCTGAGCACATCCATGGCGTCGTCCGGGGGGACGCAGATCAGGAGTTTGATGGGGCTTTCGCCGTCAAACCGTCGCATATCCCCCGCGGGCACGGGCGCCAGTCCGGTGCGACGGTAGTAGAGCAACGCCCAGTGGGACACGCGAGTGACATACATCGTGTCGCCGAGATAGTAATGCAGGTGGTAGCGGCGATCAATGCAATAGCGCACCACCTCGCGGGCGAGGTCAGCCGGAACCGGCTCCTGGTAGAGTGGCACGGGGTCCCCCGGAACACGGATGACGGCTCCGTTGAAGGAGATGATCGGCACACCGTGCAGACCGAGCCGCTCCACGAAGGTCTCCGCAGATACGTGAGGGCGGCCTGTGGCGATTGCCACCGTCACTCCCCGGGCCGTTGCCGCCTTGATTGCGCGGATATTGCGTTCCGACACCTCGTGAGCACCCACCACGAGGGTCCCATCTAGATCGATCCCTATGAGGCGTATTTCAGGCTGCATGCGTCAGTCTCCCAGACGCCAACAGACCCGGCGGAATGCACCACCGGACCCGGCGCGATGCACAGGCTATCCTGTCTGACAGCCCCCAGAATACCACATTCGGCCCACCGGGCTGAAGGGCGACGGAGATTGATCCCGACTGCCACGTCAGGCGCTCCGCGCCTGCTCGACCGAAGACACAATTGCCTGCAGGTTGACCGTGGGTGTGGTCAGCGGCACTGCACATTCGGGGCCGATGATTTCAATGCCTTGCGCAAGGCATTCACGCACTTCGCGCGCCACATCATCCGGTGTACCCCGAAGCAACGTGTCCGGGTTGTTGATGTTGCCCATGAGCGCGATGCGGCGCGATCCATCGTCCGTCCGACCCTCGGCGTCCACGATCTCACGGGCTCTCCGCGCGGGGACTTTGGAGTCGAAGTGAAAACAGGCGAAGCCCGTGTGCGCGATCGCTGCCAGCCTGTCTGCCGTGTTGCCGCAGATGTGGAGTATGACCGGTCCCGGAATGGCAGCGGCCAGTTCGCAGTGAATTGGCCAAAGCATTTCACGATACGTCGCTCCGGATACAAGGTCGCCGGTGGCGTGATCAGCCAGCGTGATCGCGTCTGCACCCGCCTCGAGCTGCGCCTTTGCGAACAAGACGGCGACCGGCTGCAGCCGGCGGAGAATGTCGCCGACCTGGGCCGGATCGTCGATGGTCATCATCAGGAAGTCCTGGACGCCGAAAAGATGGTAGGCAAGTGTCCAGGGGCCGAAAACCTTGCCGATCAGGGCCACGTCCGGGTACTGTTTGCGCAGAATCCGCAGGGCATCGAGGACGACCCGGCAGGCAGGATGGCTGAGAAGGTCCGAGGGTATCCGGATGTCGTCGACCGTGCGACACAGTTTGCCGACGACGTCGGGCATAAGGTCCCGGCGGCCCCAGTCCACTTCACAGCCCAAAGCCGCTGCCTCCTGCTGCACGGAGAAAACGGGCGCGATCGTGTCATAGCCGAGAATGTGGTGGCCCGCCGCAGCCAGACCGGCCATGATCTCGGCATCCAGATGGGCCTCCGGGAACCAGCACCCGGTCTGTTCCATGAGTTCCACGGTCGCGACCGACACCGCATTTCCGACAGATGTGCGGTCCGCGGGCTGTTGCGCGAGACAGGCCATGAATCGCTGGCGATGGGTCATCTGGTCCTCCGTCTGCCCAATCCGCTCGCACCGACCTTTGGCGAGCACGCGGGTCTCTGGTGGAGGGGCCTTTCCCCGGCGGGAGCGCGAAATCCTGCCGCTGAGTTCCACGCTTGACCACTGCAATGGTGGCCTTTAGAATGAGCCGTATTTTGCGCCCACTGGGAGGGTCGATTTGCAGTCGCCCCGCGGCCGTGGCGTCACGCTCAGATCGGTTCTGATCGGTCTGATCCTGATGGCTGTGAACGTCTACTGGGTGACCATCGTCGAGGTGCGATGGTACTCGCTGGACGGCTCGTGCCTGCCCCTCTTTATCACCCCGGTCTTCCTGCTCTTCTGTCTCGCGGTGCTCAACCTCATTCTGATGCGTTTCTGGCCGCGACTGGCCTTCAATCAGTCCGAACTGCTCGTGACGTATTTGATGGTGGTCATCTCCGAGACGTTGGCCGGCCACGATTTTGTGCAGAATCTGTTCGGAGTGATCGGGCATCCGTTCCGCTTCGCAACGCCCGAGAACAAGTGGGAGGACCTGTTCCTGCAGTATGTGCCCGACTGGCTGACGGTCTCCGACGAGGTGGCGCTCCGGGGTCTGTATGAGGGCGACGAAAGCTGGCTCAGCCCGGCGATGTACAGGCCGTTCCTGCCTGCCCTCATTGCCTGGGGCGGCTTCCTGCTTGTGCTGATCTTCGTAATGCTGTGCATCAACGTCCTGGTGCGCAAACCGTGGACGGAGCACGAAAAGCTGTCCTACCCGCTGATCGTCCTGCCCCTGGAGTTGACTCGTGGACAGGAGACCGCCCGGTTCTTCCGCAACCGTCTTATGTGGGCCGGGCTTGGCGTCGCTTTCGTGATCGACCTGGTGAACGGCTGTTCAGCCATCTGGCCGCAGATCCCGGAGATCAAGTACATCAAGCTATACGAACTGTCCCAGCACTGGCCGTTCCGTCCGTGGAATGCGACGGGCTCCACTCGCCTGGGCATGTACCCCTTCGCTATCGGCCTGGCCTTCTTCCTGCCATCCGACCTGAGTTTTTCCTGCTGGTTCTTCTATGTCATCTCCAAGCTGGAACGGGTCCTCGGCGCGACGATGGGCTGGGAGCTGGTGAAGGGCTTTCCGTATTTGAACGAGCAGGCAGCAGGGGCCTGGGTCGGCCTGGGCCTCATCGCGATAATCGCTACGAAGTCCCACCTTTTCGAGGTCTGGCGGCATGTGATGGGCCACAAGACCACCTTGAATGACGCGGATGAGCCCATGAGCTACCGGACGGCCCTGGTCGGAATTGCCGTGGGGATTTCCGCTCTGGGGGTCTTCTGTAGCTATGCGGGCATGTCCCTGGGCACGATCATCGGCTTCTTCGCTATCTTCTACCTGCTTTCAGTGGCGATTACTCGGGTGCGCGCGGAACTGGGCACACCTCATGAGATCTACTTCGTGAATCCCCACCGAGTGATGGTCCAGGTGGCAGGCGTGGGCGCCTTCACCATTCGCGATCTGACGGCGTTGTCCGCGACCTACTGGTTCAATCGCGGCTATCGCTGCCACCCCATGCCGTGCCAACTTGAGGCCTTCAAGATGAGCGAGTTCGTGGACCTGGACCGCAAGTGGCTGGCTCGGGCCATCATGATCGCCACCATCGCGGCCATCGTGCTCAGCTACTGGGCTAACCTGCATATCACCATGCGCGAGGGCGCTTCGGCACGGTGTCAGGGCTTCAAGTCGTGGGTGGGCTGGGAGACTTACAACCGACTTGCGGGCTGGCTGCAGACGCCGGAGCCCACCAACTACCAGGCCATTGCGTTCATGGTTATCGGCGGGGCGATCGTGTTCGCACTCAAGTCGCTCAGGTATCGCTACACTGGGCTTCCTCTCCACCCGGCGGGATACGCGCTGGCCATTTCCTTCGCGATGGACTACTTCTGGTTTGCGTTCTTCGTAAGCTGGCTGGTGAAGACTGTCATCCTGCGTTACGGAGGGCAGAAAGCTCATCGGAACGGGATCTGGTTTTTCCTGGGGCTCCTTCTGGGCGACTACGTTTTCGGCTCGATCTGGGCCATTATCGGGCCGGCCTTTGGCATCCGCAACTACAAGATATTCATCTGACACCTCCCTCCGACAGCACCTCACACCTGTGCTTTCGCTTGAGATTGCATTGAGAAAGCGCACGGGCCAGATGGGAGAGCACCCAAGACGTGGTTTCGCGGACATGCCGTCGCCAATGGGCGCGCTCCGCTGCGCGGGTATGCCGTTCTTCCAGGGGCCGTTGGGCGGTCTTCGGGCGCAGATGTCCAAGTGTTGCGGCCCACTTCGCGGGCCTTACCCCCGGGCTCATGGTGTCTGGCCCGCTTCGCGAGCTGTGAGGTTACGGCAGTGCCCCTTTTTGATGCCGGATGGAGCCGAAGAAGGGGACGAAGCCCCGGCGCGACCGAATCCAGCTGCTTTCGGGGGACGCATCCGGAACCTTCCGTGGTTTGACAGGTGACCTGTGCGATGCTATAGTACCCATGCCCGGGGTGTGCGCGCTGCTGTTTGTTCAATAACCGGCGTGCGGCCGTTTTACTGGATACCTGTCCGCAGGTTCGAACCACCGACGGGGAAGCCCACAGCATGCAAAGCAATACGCCCCGTTTTGACGTACGGGACTACTTCCGCATCATACAGAAGCGGAAGTGGTTCATCATCCTCGTTGGTCTGGCCGCCATGCTCATCGGCGGCCTGTACGCTATCAGCTACCCCAAGAGTTACCGTGCCACTGCCCTGATTCTCGTGCAGCAGCGCCAGGCCGGCGTTGTCTGGCTGACCCCGTCCGATGGCAGGGGACGCGGTGGCGGCGACGAGGGCACTATCGCGCTCGAGACCCAGGCCAGCATGATCATGGGAAACCAGCTGGCGGAGAGAGTCGCGGCCGCGCTCAAGGAAAAGCGCTCCGGCGAGCGGGTTCTCACCGACGCTCAGGAAGTGCAGTCGTCGCTCACGGCCTCCACCATGCAGCCTGACCGCATCCGCATCGAGGCGGAGGCGCCCATCGAGCGCAATGCCATCGCTTTCGCGCGGGAAGCTGCGGACCAGTTCGTCATCATGAACACCGAGTTCAAGCGCGCCCAGGACAGGAAGGCCCGCGAATACCTGGAGGAGCAGCTCGAACGAACCCAGGAAGGCCTCGCGCAGATCTCGGAACAAATCATGGAGTTCCAGAACCGGACCGGCGTCTACACGGACGACGCCGGCGCGGCATCGGCCGTGGAGGCGATGAACCGTTATCAGGCGGCGCGCGCTGATGCATTGGCTGAACTCGCCGCGGTGGAGGCTCAGCTGCAGCTTGCTGAGAACATGTTGTCCCAGGCGAAATCTGGACAGAACAAGACCCAGACAGTCCCGAACCCGACAATGAGTGTGCTGCAGAACCAGCTGATCACCGCGGAGGTGACGCTGGCGGAACTCAAGACGCGCTACACTGATTCCCACCCTGCGATTAGTGAAGCAAAGGCTCGCGTCACGGCTCTTCGGGATCAGATCAAGACCACTCCGCCAACCATTGAGGTCCCATATGGCATGATGGGGACCGAGTCCGCGACGCTGGCGGAGCGTCGCGACAGTCTCCTTGCCCAGCGCGTGGAACTCCAGGCGCGTATCCGGGCCATTGAGAACGTGGAGCGGCAGGTGAACGCGCAGGCAGCGGGGATCCCGGCAAAGCAGGCGGCGCTCAATCAGCTCCGGGCGCGCAGCGATCTATTGCGGCAGACCCACGAGCGAATACTGGAGGAGTTGGAGAACCGGCGCCTGTCGGAAGAGGCCAAAAGTGGGACGGCGATGGTCTTCGACAGCCCGACCCGCGCGGTCAGCACCAGCCCGTCTGTAAGTCGCGGCCTCCTGTTCGCCGGTGTCCTTGGCCTAGTCGCAGGCATCGCTCTTGCCCTGGTGCTGGAGGCCCTGGACGATACAATTCACACCCCCGAGGATATCACGCGCGACATCGACATCAACTTCCTGGGCATGGTTCCCCTGCTGGACACGGGAGTCAACGAGCTGATCACCATCTCGGCACCGAAAAGCCCACCAGCCGAAGCATACCGGACCCTGCGCTCCAACATCAACTTCAGCCTGCTTGAGGACCCGGCGAGCATGTTCCTGGTCACCAGCGCGGGCAGCGGAGAAGGCAAGACCGTCACGGCGTCGAATATTGCGGTAGTGTTCGCCCAGGCGGGCCAGAGTGTGATCGTGGTGGATACCGACCTGCGCCGGCCCACCTTGCACCGACTGCTACACGGGGATTCCTCGCGCGGTCTGACCAACATTCTCGTGGGCGAGGCGAGCATTGAGGACGTGCTTCAGGATACGCATGTTGAGGGCCTGAAGCTCATCTCCAGCGGTCCCCTTCCACCCAACCCCGCGGAGATGCTGGACTCCGATCCAATGCGGCGGTTGATCCAGGACCTCAAGGAGTACGCCGACATTGTCATCTTCGACTCACCGCCTGCGATCGTTCTCACGGACGCGGTGGTGCTGTCTTCCAAGGTGGAGAGGACGATTCTGGTCGCGGAGGCCGGACAGGTCACCAAGGAAGCCTTCGGGGAGGCCGTGCGGCTCATCCGGAATGCTCGCGGCAACTTGCTCGGCGTGGTGTTGAATAAGCTGCGACTGAGCGCCAGCGACTACTACTATTACTACTACTATTACGATTACAGCCACGAGAGTCCGCGGGTGATCGCTCCTCCGGGGGCGGATACCGAGGTGTGATCTCGTGGCCCGGCAGCCACGGTGCTGCGTAGAGACCAACCAACTGCGACCGGCTCTTGAAGGGAGCCGGTCGCAGTTCGCGTACCTGACGGCCGTCCAGATGCCCCGCTCATTGGCGAAGCCCCTGACCGTCGCGGCACTCATTGTCTGCGCTTGCGGCCTTCACGCCTCCGAACGTGAGTCGGCAGTGACCCTTGATCCGTCCGGCCAGTCCTGGCGAGTGGTCATCACCGGCGGCGAGTACGACGCTGCCGGGTGTCTGCGGAATGCCGGTGTTTCCGTGTGCAGCATGTGCGGCGAGAGTGTCTGGTCTGAGTTTCCCCTGTCTCTGCACCCCTGGATGGTGCGTTCGGGGCGGTTCGCCGGACAGCGGGTCGTCCTGATCGGGGTGCGCAAGCCCGCGGTTTTCGACCCTGTGGAGCGTGTGCGGCCCTTCCTCTATTCGGTGGAGCCTGGGGGGCAAGGACTGCGTAAGGTCTGGCTGGGGACCAGTCTGTCGCGGCCCTTTGAGGATGCCGACTTCGGAGATCTGGATGGGCAGGGTGAGGACGAACTGGTGGCAGTCGAACGCACTCTTGTCGGTGGCTGGGAATTGGGGGCCTATCGTTGGCGCAGTTTCGGGGTCGAGGGCATTGCGCGCTCACATGGAATTGCGCGACCGGAGGCTCTTCGCTGCTCGGACGTTTGGCCAGGAGCCGGGGAAGAGGTCGTGGTCCTGTCTCGGAGCGGCCCGCGATGGCGCTTCGAAGCCTTCGCGCTGGTCGCAGGGGGCCTGGTTCCGGTCTCCTCAGTGGCGGCAACGGTCACACGGGACGACGTCAGTTGGGAACTCCTCACCGGCGACGGCGAGAGGCCGGGAGCGGTGCGCCTCTCAAGGCCGGGACTCAGTCGGGACCTGTCGTTCCGTCCGATCTCCAACAACCAGAACTGAAGGACGCCCCGCGGGTGTTGCCGGGGCGTCGCGTCTGTGCGAGGGTGTTACGCGAGACTACGGGACGATGAAACTCCCGGTCCATTCCGGCATGGGCGGCGCGGTTCCCTCGCGCAGCATCTTCAGCCACTTCTCATCGGTGAGACGGTCGCTGACGGGCCATTTGAACTCGTGGTAGCTCATGACACCACCTTTGGCTACCTGCAGCCCTCCAGCGGGGTGCGGGGTAATCACGTAGATGCGGTAAGCCCACCCCGGCCCGACCTCGAGGCACTGGCCAAAGCTGGTGTGGATATCGGCGATGGTGGCGATGTTCCGGTCGGCCTCGCTGGTGATCTCGAACCACCGCATGTACGGGTTGTCGGCTGCCACCTGGACCGTGAGCCGCTCGAGCTCCCCTCCGAAGTATTGAATACGCCAGTAGTCGTCCTTGCTGAGGGGGATGTTCCGCAAGTGCCTTTCGGCGCACTCCTTCAGGAACATGAGCATCCCGCCGAACTCATCGCAGTTGGCTTCGATGCGCTCCGTGAGCAGGCCGTGCTCTTTGAGACCGTCCCGGAGCAGGCGCGCGAGGTAGCCCAGTCTCCCGAAGGTCAGCGGATACGGCTCGACGTATCCCTGCACCGCCTTCGGCTCGTCCCCACCCATCTCTGCGCCTGACGGCTTCCCATAAAGGATGGTGTCATGCCGCAACTGCGCCCAGCTTCCCAGGCTGGTAACGAGTTCTTTGTCCAGCCAGGCGACGCTGCGCATGAAGGTCGGATAGCCCTCGCCGGTGGGGGCAAGAAGTGGTTTGAGCGCGTGGAGCCATCCGTAGTAGGTGTTCTGCCACCAGTCGGTTTCTGGGAGCGCGGCGAACTCGTTGCAGACTTTGGTGAGCTGGTCGGTGTATCCCTCGAAGCGCCCCTGTTTGAGCTGGCCCAGGAGCAGGTCTTCGGCCCGTGTGGACCCGAGCACTGCCATGACATCGAGACCCATCGGGAAATAGCGCTGATTGCCCTCATCGTCGCCTCCGACCAGCGGGTATACCAGTTGCTGCAGCGCATAGGAATCCGGAATGAACCGCTGGCCCATGAACCGGAACTGGCGGCCCTGTGGCGGCGGGTGCAGTACCGTTTCCAGGTTTCCCTGTTCGTCGGCCTGCTGGAAGGCCGGTGCGATGCGCGGAGCGGGAAGTACCGCTCTGGCGCGGCGGATGAACTCGTCCAGGAGCACCGGGTCGCCGAGGTTGTCCAGCTTCGGGCCGAAAACATCCACGGCGATGGGCTCGTAGTCGCGCCAGGTCAGGTCATCGGCAGTGCCCACGAGATACGCGGTCGGCTCATAGATGCGCTCCCAGAGGCTGCGGGCCCAGTCGTTGCTCCGCAGAATCCGGGTTATCAGCAGGGCCTGGGCGCAGTGCCGGCGGATCAGGTCCGGGTTGTCCTTCGGCTGATCCAGCTCCAACGCGGTCAGCCCGTACCACATCATGGCCATGAAGTACTTGGTGAGCTCAGGACTGCGGGTGTAGTGGCCGCGGGGGATAAACTGGTCATAGTGAACCGTGCGCTCGAACAAGGGGGACATGGAGCGTCCGCCGGCGCTCTTGATCAAAGCCAGCTCCTGCTCGGCCATGCCCGTTGCCGGCGGGAAGGGCTGGTTGCCCACGGTGGGCTCCTTCCCGGTGAGCAAGTTGCGGGCGACCATGAAATAGGCGAGATTTCGCAGCGCGGCGTCCCGTATGATGCCGTCCGTGTTGGCGAGATTGCTCAGGCTCTGCCCCGTGCAGAACTGGGTTAGCTCAGTGCAGAGGGTCAGCAGCTTCTCCTGCTCGATGGTCCGCAGGGCGAAGTCAAACAGGACGTGATAGGCCTGAAGCACGGAGTCGACTGTGATGAAGTTAGGGATCGGGCCGAGTTCGGAGTCTTCGCCATATTCCTCGTACAGGAGGAACATCTGCTCCGCGTCGTCAGGGACGACCACGAAGCCCTTCCTGGCCAGCGCCGCCAGTTGGGCGTCGCTGAGACCGGTGATCTTCTCCATGTGGCGTACGCCGGACAGGTCTGCCGGTATCTGGTAGGCATCGACTGACGGCTGCACGTTGGACTCGTACTGGGCAGGGATGGCGAAGGCCAGCCGGACGGTGGTTGCCAGCAGCAGTGCAATGCAGATTCGCACGGGAAACGCCCCCTGTGTGGATGTGCGGCGATGTCTGCGGTGTGTGGCTCCTTATTCGCCGTCGCGGTTCGGGTTTCCTGCGCGCATTGTGCGGGCCCTGCCGGCCACCACGGCCGGCCTGCGCTTGACGCTGGAGTCGCTTCGTGGCTAATATGGGTTACGGCACAGCAGCAGATCACCGCACCCACACCGGAGGCCGCGCATGCGTCTGCGCGCACTGTTGCACCTGTCACCGCTTCTTGTGGCCCTTCTGCTCACTTCCGCGTGGGCCGCGGTGGCGCAGACTCAGGTCCGTCCGGCCGCAGAACCGGGTGGCACGATCCCCCCGATCATTTACAAGCGTGGTGAGCGGCCCCCGGACTCGCAGTACCTCAAACTCACCCTTCCGGGCACCGGCTTCGGTGTGGATGAGCGCGGGCTGGTGGACCCGGGCGGCGCGAGCCACCTGAACATCCCTCTCGGGTACACGCTGGCATCGGGTCAGTTCGTGGGCAGTCTATGGGGCCTGGATACCGGTGACGAGTGGTCGGGGGTCGGAAGCGCGACAATCGGCCTCAGCAGCCCCGAACGCGGCATATCCCTGACCCTCTCGGGTTCGGATCGCGGCGGATCGGACGCCTTCAGCGGCCACGTGCAGGCCCAGCTCTGGCCGGAGACCCGGCACATCCCTGCGGTCTCGGCGGGCGTTTTCGACGCCTTCGACCACTACGAACGCAGCTACTACCTTGCGGCCACAAAGCGCCTGGGAAGAGTGCACCCCAAGCGAGTGACTTTCGGCGCCACGTCGCCTTCGTGGCCACCGGGCCCGTCTGCTCCGAAGGTGGAGGACCCGCGGACCTGGGGTGCTCTTGCGTTCCTGGCACAGGGCGCTGGGTCGGCGGAGAGCGGCGACGCGCCCGATCGGATTGACGTCCCTTTCAGCGAGTATCCCGCTATTCTTGATGGCATGATTGGTCGCGAATGGGAGGACGCCGCGCTGGTGCGGCTGGCCCTGCCCAACTCCGAGTTCCTGATCGTCGGTCTGAAGCGCGACGCTGCAGCGCTTTATTGCGTACTGGCGGTTCCGTCGACAAGGGGTATTCCCGACGGTTCGCGGGCCGAGATATGTTTTGAGATCCCGCGCGCGGGTGCGGATACGCTCGGGGAGACACATCGACAGTTCGCGCTTGTCTGGAATGCGCGCAAGCAGACTGCGCGGCAGCTGTTCGGCGGCCTGAAGCGCGGCCAGTGGACGGAGTGGGACTGTCCGCCTCCCGCAGAGGGTCAGCCGCGGTCGTATGAAGGTGCGGTATCCAACGCCGGTGACGGCGCCTGGCGTTTCCCGGTGTTTGAGTTTTCGATTCCCCTGGATCAGCTGGGCCCGGATGCCGACGCGGCGCCGCTGGGTTTCTGCGCGCTGGTGAATCTGCCCGGAACACAAGCGCCCGGCGTGCTCCAATCCGGGCCGGAATACCGCGTCCAGTGGCCATTTGGGCGTGGGTCATACCAGCAGAATGCGTCCGAGCAGGTGTTCGCGCGCCGCCCGGATCTCTGGGGACAGGTGCTGTTCGATAATCGGAGGGTTCGAGGCGATCGCCTACACGCGGTCGCCACCGATACGCCGCCGACTGAAGATGGGTTGTTGGCGGACGGCGAATGGGCGAGTGCCGACAGAGTTGAACGCGAGGTGGCACCCGGTGTCACCCAGACGGTCTACCTGCAGCGCAGCCGGGACTTCCTGCACCTGGCTTCGGCGTGGCAGGTGTCCGCGGGTGAGTGGCAGGATCAGGTTGTGGACATCATGGTTGATCCACTCGGGGACCAGGGCATCTGGCCACGAAGTGACGACCGCCTGCTGCGGGTAAGCCTGACGAAGGACGGCCGGGCACTGGAGAGCCTTTTCTGGCATCCACGGCGGAAAGCATGGGTGCCGGCGGACCAGTTGCCACCGCTGCCGTATGGAATGGAGCACGCCGCCGTCAAACCGGTGCCCTTCGAGGCTCAGGGCGCGGTTCACGCCGGCACTGACGGGGTTCGGAGCGTGGTGGAAGCCCGGATACCCCTGGCGGCATTGGGCATCGATGTTGACAGCGCCCCCAACCAGATCGTCGGGCTTGCCGTGGAGACCCGCGTGACGGCAATCCCGGCCAATCTTATCAGCCCGGGGAGCCTGGTGGAGAAAGACAGCGGCAAGAGCACCTTCGTCACCGCCGGCTGGGGTTCAGGCGCTTTCGACGATCACCTGTTCTACGGCGTGTCGCACCCCATCGGCAGCTATCGGGGCATCGCGGAATACGACGGTGATGCGGTGAACGTGGGCTTCACGGGAGCTCTTGACCGGGACAACAAGCTGCGCTTCACCCTGGGCTGGAGCGAGCCGGATGATGTGGAGGGTACGCCAATTCTAGGGGCGAGCTGGAACACGGACTTCTGATCCTTGTTGACACTTGACCTGCTTGAGTACAGGCGCCCGGTTCTGGTGACCGGGCGCTTTTCCTTGCTGGGGGCCACTGGGTTCTGCGGCTACTCTTCCTCTTCGCCGCGCCAGGACCCCTGGGTCTGGCAGGCCTTGAGACAGCCCTCGAGAATGCACGTGAAATGCTTCTGGATCGGGTCCTTCTGTGCGAGCCCCTCCATGATGTGCTCGACGGTCACCTTCCCCACCGGGGGACGGACATCGGTGCTCTGGCCTCCCCACTTGGGGCCCTCATCACCAACGAGCGCATACCGCTTGGCGAACTCGCACCGCAGGCGATCCCACCGGGCGATGGCTCCCTCGTACTGCCCGCAGCCCACCACAACCGTCTCGTCGTCGTTCAGCGCCATGACCGGGCAAGCTTCGATACAGGGCGCCTCACACTGTGCGCAGGGCCAGTCGTCGGCATCCAGCGGTTTGTCGGTGGGAAGTGGAGCGTCGGTGACCACGGCGATAAAGCGCTGGGTAACGCCATATTCCGGTGTGATCGGGGCGCCGTGCAGGCCGATGGTCGCCAGACCTGCGGCGGTTGCGGCGAAGCGGTTGCCCAGGGCGTCCGGCTGAAGCCCGCGGGGATTTGCGACGAGGCTGCCGGAGCCTGACAGGTCGGTGGTGATGGCGGCCTTGTAACCCATCTCCTCCAGTCGCCGGGCCGCTTTCACCGCCATGTACCGCAGCCAGCGATTCACCTGGTATGTGGCGTAGGAGTACGGGCCGACTGCCTGCGCCGGGGGTTCAGCGGCGCGCTCCAGGTTACCGAAGGGGAAATGGTAGCCGATGACCAGGACGCTCTTGGCGCCCTTGAGGTGATCGCGCACCCGCATGAGTCGGGCGCTCTCATTGGGACGGCTCTCGGGCTTCGCGGGACCGTGCATGGGTCCGGCGTCTACGACGTTGACCTTGAGTTCGGCCTCATCGATGAAGGACGCATACTGGTCGATGAGCCGGTCCACGCATGCGGGGTCAGCCACCCCCACCATGTCCGCGCCTTCATCCAGAAGAATCGCCTCCAGACTCAGCCGCGCTTCCTCCATATCCGACGGGCGCTCCGGCTTGACCGGGTGTACGCGCTTTCCCGGTTGCAGATAGGCACCGGTGGCGAGGCATGCCCATTGTACGCGGGTCCCGAATGCTTCGGTCTCGGCGCGATTCTTGTCGTTCATGCGCAGCGCCAGCCCCGATGCCATAACCGCCTTGCCCAGGTCGATATCATGCCCCGGAACCGCCGAGTAGCCCACGCTCTCCAGATAGCGGCAGGCATCCAGCTGCATGAATCCCAGCCAGTCCGACAGCGTGGAGGCCACGAGGCCCACCGGGGTCGCGCTGTCTGCGGTCGACCCGGGACTCTGCAGTGACGCGGGGAAGCGGCATGCGAATACCACCAGAGAATTGGCGTCGGGCAGGTGCCGGCGCACAGCGAGACCGAGCTTGTCCCACTCATGGGGCCCGCAGACCGCCGCCATATCCGCTTCGTGGTCGAACAGGATGCGGTAGACGTTTTCGGTGGCATGTCTGTCGGGGCATGCAGGGCGCCTCGCGGTCTGCCAGTCGGGGTCAATCCCGACTCTCCTGCGCCGGAACGGGCGGCAGAAGTCGGGGTCTTCTAGCCGCAGGTGTGGGGGCAGGCAAAAGCGCAGACACGAGCCTTCGGTGCCTCCACGGCGGCCGTGGATCGCGAGGTGCTCCAGGATGGTCTCCTCGGTAACTGCTTCGGGTGTCTCCAGGTCGATGCTCAGGCCGAAATGCTCGGCCCACGCGCAGCGCCACTTGTTCTTGTTAGCGTAGCGGAAGGTCTTGCCGCCAATCTCAACCTCGACCTCGGGCCCCAACTCCTGATCAAGCGCACCCATCGGGCACCACTTGACGCACTGCATGCACCGGTCGCAGAGTGGGTCACCGTCATACATGGGGGATGGTTCGAGGTCGGCGTCGGTGACGAGGCAGCACAGGCGCTGGCGCGGCCCGTATTCCGGCGACAAGAACAGCCCGCTGTAGCCGATCTGTCCAAGCCCGGCGGCGGTGGCAGCGTGGATGTCAGAAAGGTCCGGCGCGAAGCTTGCTTCCACCTCCTGGTAAGGGCGAAAGCGCCATACATTGGTGGCGGGTATCGCTACCACATTGTACCCCTGCTCCTCGATGAACCGCGCCACCTGGAAGGAGATGCATTCCAGCTTGGTGTTCATGGTGCCCTGGATGTTGTATGGCCCACCGTGATGGGGCTGGTTCTCCCCATTCTCTTCGCCACCCAGTTCCACCGCGGCGTCCGGGTGGTGGATGCCGATGACGAACACGCACCGCGCCCCCGGTAGGTGCCCCTCGGGTGACATCATCAATGGCGCGTTCTTGTAGCGCGCTGACGGAGCAACGCCGACCAGATCAGCGCCCAGTTCCAAGGCCATCGCCTTCACGGCATCGGTGAGGGCAACATCGGGCATATCGGTTCACCTCGTGGTGTGTGGGGCAGTTGCGAGTATCATCATCGGTGTGGGTGCGCAAAGTCCTGCGGGTGTTGGCCGGCCAACGAGCGTCCGAGGGCTGTGAGAGCGATGACGATGAAGACAACGCCCTCGGTAGGCAGCACGGCGAGGTTACCCGCGTCCAGGTATCGGCAGATGGCCAGCGCCGCGTGGCGGCTGACTGGCGGGCAAGTCTCGCAGGTGAGGATGGCGTCGGCGATCTCCCGGGCGGCGGTCGCGAAGCGCCCGGTTTCGTCATTTGCAAGGGCTTCGGCAGCGGATCTTGCCGCACGGGCGATTGCCGGTCTGAGCTCCGCCGGGCACCGCCTGGGAGAGCGCAAGAGCCGGACGATGCGCTGCATCATGGTTTCCCCCAGGGCCGCGCGCTGCAGGTCATCAGCGTTGGCGAGCCGGTAAAAGTGGTTCTTCTCGCCCAGCACCCGGCCTACGCCGTTGAGCACCTGCATGCGGACCACCGGCTGGTGCAGACGGGGAAGTCCCGCGAGGATGGGCTCCACCAGCTCCAGTTCCTCGCGGTGGGTCGCGGCTTCCACGAGAGTGGGGAAGAGGTCGCGGTCGAAGGGGCCCTGAAGCGCTTCAAGGAGTGTGCGGGATGCCTCGGGATCGCTGATCTCTCCCAGGGCCATGGCCGCGCTGGTCCGGACGCGCAGGTCGGGGTCCTGAAGTGCGCGCAGCAGCTTGGCTGAAGCGGACACGTCTCCAATCTTTCCCAGCGCCTCGGCGGCCTGTGAGCGGATGTCGGATTCCTCGTCTTCCAGGGCTTCGAGCAGGGGGTCCACCGCCTCCCGGAAATGCCCTTCGCCCAGACCTCGCGCGGCTTCCGCACGGACCTCGGGGCTCATATGGCCCAGGGCTTTCACCAGAGGTGTCACGGCGAGTGGCGTCCCGGACCGCCCGAGATCCCGAATCGCCCGCGCTCGTCGGCTGTCTTCCTTGCTTACGCTGTACAGCGCGAAATTGTAGGCGAAGCTCAGCAGGTTGCCCCGGAATTGTCCGAGGAGATAAAGAGGCGAGGTAGCTTCGGACTCCACGAGCAGCGCGGAAATGATAATGGGCAAAATGAAGACGCATCCGGCGAGACCGAAGATGATCTGGATTGACGTGAACTCCAGTCCGGCAATCTCCATCGTTGCGGGAAGGTGATTGCGCAGGTAGCCGCCCACGAAGGGTCCCGCAGCAGACGCAAGAGCGGACATGCCTGTCCAGTTCGCCCAGTAGGGACTATTGTCCTGGCCCTGGGGGACGATCTTGTACAGCAGGCTGCTGATCGCCACCGACAGGCCGGAGATGGACAGGCCATTGAGGACGCAGGCGATGGGAACGACCCAGCTGCAGTTCTCGGCGGTGGTGAAGACCCACAAGAGCGGTACCGCCATGCCCGGTACAATGAGCAGCTGCGCGAGGGGCTTGGAGCCGTAGCGCTGTGCCAGCGGGCCAAAGGACAGGTATCCCGCGACCATGCAGAAGAGGGTGATATTGGTGTAGATGGCGATCCGGCTGTACGTCATGTCCAGGTAATTGAGCATGTAGATGGCGTAGAAGGCGCCGGCCAGAGACATGCCAACGGTCCAGGACGATGCGAAAATCGCGAGCCGGGTGAAGCCGGGAGTACGCCATGGCTCGGCGAAGCTGCGCAGAAAGCTGCCGCCCTCTTCCACTTCCATGCGCGGCATGGGGGTCACGAGCAGCAGCCAGTAACCCGCGAGGCCGGCGATCCAGCCCACGATGAAAACGAGTGAGAAGCCGCGGAGGCCCGGCACGCGGTCTACCCATTGGCTAGCCGCGTACAGGTAGATCATGGAAGTCACCGTCAGGATGAACATGCGGCGCCCGGTGTACGTGGCCCGCACGGCTTCGGGCAGCACATTGCTCAGCCATGAGCTGAACATGGGGCTGACTGTGTGGCCGATGAGATAAGCGGTGACCAGAAGGGCGCTGACCCCGATGAACCGCAGTTCGGGCGGCGCCAGGGCGAGAAGCACCACGCAACTGGCCGCAGTTATCTCCAGGTGCCCCATGGTGACCATGAACAACCGGCGATTGCGAATGCGGCGGGTCACGTAGAAGCTGAGCATCTGCGAAACGCCAGCGAGCGAGGAGAGGCTCACGAGGAACGCGATCTGCGCTTCCTGAAGGCCGATCTCGGATGCGAACCCCGTGAACAGCGACCCGGCCACCGTAGCGTTCGGTCCGTAGATGGACCAGAGCGCACCGCAGAGCACGAAATGCCGCAGAGCGTGAGCAATCTTCTGTTGCGACAGCTTCTGGCTTTCCATTGTCCTCGTCGCGTTGTGCATGTCAGTGTCGCAGGTTCGTCAGCAACGAAAACGAAAGCCACCTCGGGATTTCGAAGTGGCGTCGGTTGGCGGGCTGCGGGGATTGCGCCCGACGGGTGGAACAGTAGCCCCTGCCCCGCCCTGTGTCAATATGCACCATTGGGCTAATCGGGAGGGAGGACTCCGGCTGTAAGCTGTCTAACTACCGTGACACGATACATCCAGAGGGGAGCAGGCAATGACCGGTCACTGGCTGAGGCTGAACAAGCTGTTTTCCGAAGGCAAGCGTGCCGTGGTGGTTGCGGTTGATCATGGCGAGTTTTTCGGGCCCACGCCCGGAATCATCGACCTTCCCCGGGTGATCTCTGCCGTCGAGGCAGCCGACAGCATCCTGCTGTCACCCGGCATGATGGCCCACTGCGGCAGCGTTTTCAGCCGGCGCGGGGCGCCCCTGGCCATGGTGAGGCTCAACTGGAGCACGGTCTTCTGTGAGCAATGGGACTACGACCGCGCACGCACCGCTCCGGTGGTCACTCCACTGGAAGCTCTTGCCATGGGCGCGGATATCTGCCTGGCATCACTCACGCTCACCACTGTTGACGAGACCCAGGACGCCCGAAATGTCGAGATATTCGCGCAGATCGCATCGCAGAAACGGGACTGCGGGATTCCCCTTGTGGGGGAGTACTATCCGGCGGCGGTGGGAAGGCTCTCGCCGGATGAACTCCATCAGCGGGTCTATGTGGCCTGTCGGGTGCTGGCGGAACTCGGCGCTGACGCGATCAAGACCTTCTACACGGGGGAGCGGTTCGCGGAAGTGGTTGAGTCTGTGCCGATCCCCGTCCTGGCGCTCGGGGCCGAGAAGTTGCCCACAGCAGCGGATGCGTTGAAGCTCGCGCACAATGCGGTGATCGCCGGCGCCCGCGGAGTAGTCTTCGGGCGCAATGTCATCCAGGCGTCAGATCCGGCCCTGTTCCTCCAGGGCCTGAAGATGGTGGTCAAAGAGGGTGCGACACCCACCGAAGCGGTGACAGGCCTTGGGCTCGATTGAGCCGCGTCGGTTTGCTCATTCCGTCTGTTGCTGCACCTCACCGGTCATTGGAACGAACATTACCGGGAATACGCCCCTGCTCTCGAGCTTGCCGTTGCGTTTGGTGAGCAGGCGCAGCTCCTGGCCCCAGTCGGTGCCTACCGGGATCACCATCCGCCCACCTTCCCTGAGTTGTTCCACCAGCGGCTTCGGCACCTTTTCCGGGGCGCAGGTCACCATGATCCCGTCGAAAGGCGCGTGTTCGGGCCAACCTCGGTAACCATCCCCGATACGCACTTCGACCCTCTCCACGCCCAGACGCTTCAGGGTTTCGCGGGCTCTGTTGCCCAAATCGGGCACGATTTCAATGGTGTACACCCGCTTGCACAGGGTCGCCAGCACCGCAGCCTGGTACCCGGAACCGGTGCCGATCTCAAGAACCACGCTGTCCGGGCGAGGCTCGATCAGTTCGGTCATCACCGCAACGATCGAGGGCGCGGAGATGGTCTGATCGTGGCCAATGGGCAGCGGGTGGTCGGCGTAGGCGTAACCCCACAGTTCCCGGGGGACATACTCGTGACGGGGCACCGTGCGCATCGCCTCGATGATGCGCTCTGTCTTCAGGAACCCCTGAGCGATCAGGTCATCCACCATGCGTTCACGCGCGGCCTCGAGGGAGGCCGGGTCCGTGGGCGCTGGAGCATCATGCTCGAGCTGGGCACGGGCGCAACCGGCCGCCGAGAGGGCAAGCCAGACCAACGCCAAGGCTCCCGAAATACCCATGTGGTTGGAACAGGCCCGGCGCATGGCCATCACCTCCTGAGCACTCTCCGTGTCCATGCGCTTACTATCTTCTTCGCGATCTTCACTCCGACTCCTGCCAAGACTTCTGCGACGTGGCGGAGAGTTAGGAAGGTTTGGGAGCGTGGGGCGTTGAAACTATCGTGGCATTGACCGGATCGGCAAGGCCGCCTGGGTGTGCAAAGCAAACCCGGTACCGTCGGTCTCCTGGAGATGCATGTCAACCGCGTGTGTGGCCGGCGTTCGGTGCCCGCGGTGTTGGCGCCGGGCCGTGTGCTGTGGGCCGCAGGATTGGGCCACAAGCCCCGCGAGGGCGGCTGGACCCGGTGCGTGGAGAACGGCCTGCCGCCCCCATTCGCGGACACAATGTGCATCGCGGGGCGGCAATCCGGGGGGCTTCCGCACCCGGCTACAGGCTGTCGCTTGCTCGACGGGCTGTAAGCCAACGCGATATGCGCAAGGAGACCAGCGCTGATGATCGGGCCCCCTCCGCGGGCTGTGGAGAAGGGGCTTAGGGCGAAGGGCATGCTGAACGCGAAGTCGGCTTCAGCCGGCACGCATCCTGCAAGAATGTTGCTCCTGGACGCGCAGCAGGCTACCTTGGGGAGCGTGCGGATTGCACTCTACTGAGTCATCTCGCACCAGCGGTCGCAAAGGGGTATTGGCGGCGTTTGCGTCCACGAGCTATGAATATTGTGGGTCTGAATCTGTGGCCGGACATCGCTGATGGGCTGACTGGATGGAAAGGCGAGACGGGTCGGGTAGCGGCCGTACAATGCAGACAAGGATAGATCTGCGCCCGGCGGATGGACCGGGCATCCATAATACCAGGGAGTGAAGCCGATGTCGTCGGAGCTCGCGATCAACGGGGGACCCAAGACCCGGGAAAAACCGTGGCCGACCACGGGCAACGCCTCGGGCCGTCTGTTCGGACAGGAAGAGATAGAACTGCTGACCGAGGTGATCCAGTCGGGCAACCTGTTCCGCTACGGCGGGAAGATGGTAGACCAGTTCGAGCAGGAGTACGCCGCGACTGTCGGCATCAAGCACTGCGTTGCGGTGACCTCGGGCAGCGCGGCAATCCATTCCGCAGTGGCGGCGCTGCAGCTTGAGGTCGGCGACGAGATTATCACCACCACGGTCACTGACATCGGATCGGTCATGGGCATATTGTGGTGCAACCAGATCCCGATCTTCGCCGACGTGGACCGGCGGACCATGATCATGCGCCCGGACGCAATCGAGGCGCAGATTACCGACCGGACCCGGGCGATCATCGTGGTCCACCTGTTCGGACAGCCCGCGCCCATGGACGAGATCATGGCAATCGCCGAGAAACACAACCTCTACGTGATCGAAGACTGCGCCCAGGCTCACGGCGCGGAGTTCGACGGCAAGCCAGTCAGCACCATGGGGCACCTGGGCTGTTTCTCGCTCCAGCAGAGCAAGCAGATGACCACCGGTGACGGCGGTATGGTCGTCGGGAATGATGACGAACTGATGAACCGCGTCCGGATGTTCCACGACAAGTACTATGAGCGCGGCGGCGAAATGCGCGGCTACACGCGGTTGGGCATCTGTTACCGGATGAACGAGCTCACCGGCGCTGTTGCCCTCGCGCAGACCCGGAAGCTGCCGGAGATCCTGCGGCGCCGCAGGACTTCGGCAAATGCGTTGCTGGAGAAGATCAGCACGATCCCGGGGATCAAGCCGCCGTGGATTCACCCTCTCGCAAACCACGCATGGTGGATGTTCTCCTTCCAGATTGATGAGGATGTGCTCAAGTGTGACCTGCCCACCTTCCGGTCGGCGATCCAGGCTGAAGGGCTTCCCTTCAGCACCGGCTATGCGGGCGGCATCCCGATCTGCATGTACCCGGTCTTCCAGGAACACAGCGCTTACGGCAGCGGCAGCTTCCCCTGGGAGCCGCCGTACGGCCGCAAGGTAGAGTACAAACCCGAGGACTACCCGGACACCTACTGGGCCCAGGCGAACACCTTCATCACCAGCTGGAATGAGGGCTTCACCGAGGAGGACGTGGACGATATCTATCGCGGCCTGAAGAAGGTTGCGGAAGCCTACAGCTGACCCCAGTAACTAGCGCAAAGCGGATGGACGAAGGCGGACGGCCGATGCGCGATTACCGTCGGCCTTCCTTCGCGTGGGGCGGGCGTCTCGCCCGCCGGCCGTTCGCCTTCGGTCGTCTGTGCCCTATGCCGTCAGCGGGACAGGCGATCCTGCCTGTCGCCGTTTGCCCGTCCCAGCCCGCGCTGAAGCACGGGGCTATGGGCCTTCGGCCGTGGGTCCTCCCGGATGAACAGGGCGTTCGTACCCAATGCGCTGTTACTCAATGTGTGACCTGCGAACCGGGTACAGGCACCCATCTCTCAGACTGCGGCGAGACGGGATGCCAGTCCCCGGTTCGCCGCACAACAAATGGCGGCGCCTACCGCAGTATCAGCGGGAGATTGGCGTTCACCAGTTTCGCTCGTTCCGCGAAGTCGGTCCACACCTCGTCGCGCACATTCACCCACCCAATGTTGTGGCATTCGCCGCCGTCCTTGCCGCCATCGAAACGCCCCGTGGCCGGCTCGTCGATGTATTCGAACCAGTGTGCACCGATGAAGTTGGGAAGCGCGAAGCCATCTGCAAGATAGTCCTGGTAGGCATCACCGCGTTCAGCCTGGGTGGCGAAAATGCCCTCCACTTGCCGGAAGGGAAGGCCCGCATCCTCCGCCTGGAAGTGGAACTCCCCGGCGATCCAGGGCTTGTCCGTGTCGACTGCCCCGTTCATCACGGGCCTGCGAGGGCTCAGGCCGTAGATGGTGGCGCTCACCACGTCATTGTAGCGGCTCTCAGCTCGGATGACCTCCGCCGGGGCGCCCTGGGAGTGGCGCGCGCCCAGAAGCAGGTGGTTGGGGTCGTTTCGGCGGATCGCTTCGGATGTGAGGCGAAAGTACCGGTCGGCGAAGAGATCAAGAAACGCAGATGCGTCCTTGCGCGCTCCGGGCTTGTTGGGCAGCTTCTCGCCGTTTTCGCGGATGGCGCCGAAGCCGGCCCAATCGGTGCCCCAGGCGGCGTTGAGGGCCTCGATATTCCCATACCGGGCCGCCAGGAAGTCCACCCAGGCCGCCTTTGCCGCAAGGCCTTCTGGCGCGGCGTGAATGCAGCTCACGAGGTTCATCCCATTCTGCCAGTCGCCATACCAGCCCATTTCGTTCGCCGTGAACCAACCGATGAGAAACGGGTCATCCTTCGCCTTCGAGGCGCCGCGTGAGTTGGCCTCCACAGCGCGTTCGAAAGCAGGGGCGAACACATCCGGCACGTTGAGGTACCCATCGCGGGTCGGGATCTTCGGCGTGTCGCCCCATCCTGCCGCGAAGTTCACATACGCAATGCCCATACTGCCCGACCAGGCAGCCGCGGTGTTGATCCGCCAGTCCGCGAGGCGCCGACGGGTCTCGGCTTCCCAGTGTTTGCGCCAGTCCGCGCCGAACTTGAGGATCAGGCCGCGCACATAGGGGCTAAAGACCAGCCCGGTTCCCGGTTCGAGCCCGTAAGCCTCATAGCCGTAGGGCGGATCCCAGGCATCCCTGAAGCGTGGGTCGTCCTTCTCCGCGATGACATCCGCGAACAGATGCTCGCGTTTCGATACCCGCGTGTATGAGTCCCCAAGGCTGATGACGCAGATGCCGACGGACAGCATCGGGTGACCGTCCGGCGTGACCAACACCTGTCGGTCTCCGAGCCTGTCCAGCCTGAAGAAACCGGTCGCGGGAAGTTGGATGTCCATCCGGCCCCCGTAGCGGTCGAGAGACGGCAAGGCCGCCGAAGCATCAGTGTCACTCTCTGCGCGCACGGCGCGGGACTTGCGCCCGCCCCGGAGCAGTTCATCTACTGCGACGACGCAGTAGACGTACTGCGTCCCCGGCTGCGCGGAAATGTCCACGAAGCGGTTCACCGGGAAGCGCGCGATGCGCCGTTCGGTTTCGCCACGGGCGCGGCGGAAGATGTCGTAGCACCGGGCGCCAGGCACTTCGGTCCAGTGGAGCGCTACCCCGTCCGATACTCCGCGGGCCGAGAGTTCCGGAGCGGCCAGGCGCGGGAGACTGACCAGGCGGATACTCGAGAACCGCACTGGCAGCGGCTCGTTGGGGCTATAGGCCAGAAACCAGAAACGCTCCACCCGGGTCACGTCGATGGCCGTCCCACACCAGGCGCCCTCGTCTTTCCCATGGATCATGTTGAGAATGGGGATGCGTATCTCCGTCCACACTCCCGGCGGAATCCTGCGTGCCGGTTTGTGGGCCTTGCCGTGGGAGTCTTCTATGCCCACCTCGATCGTTGCCGCGTGCGGGCCATCATTGCGCAGGCCCACCACCAGGAAGGCTGCGCGAGACCAGTCTTGCACTTCGGGCAACTCGTACCGCGCGCTGGGCCAGTCGCTCACGGGCTTGAAAAGCAGGCGCAACGCCTTGTCGCCCGGGGCGGGCCCGTCGCCGATGCTGACCTCACTGTCACCCGAGGTGAAAGCGGTGATGACCGTCTCATCCGAAAGATCACAGACGGGAGTGTCCGCGTAGCCCAGGGACATGAAGGATGTGGCGAGCACGACTGCTGTCAGCAAAGACATGAAAGGGCCTCCAGTTCTCTCTGCGGGTCACTGAGCGGCAGCAGGCGCGGGCAATCCATTGCTCTCCGCAACCATGGGCGACTATCGCTGTGCACACTCAATCGGCCGCGCTTGGACCGCGGGGGCTACCGGGAATCTCGCGGGCGCAGACGCAGGGGCTATCCGCTCACGACCGCTTCCAGCATACCCTCGCAGTACTCCCCGAGATCCTCGCCGTCGAAGATGACCCGCAGTGTCCAGATCGCCCGCGAGGGGGGATCAAGGCCCGCTTCGGGGCTGATCGTCAGCGGCACCCGCGCGCGTTCCTTCGGGCCCAGTTCGATCTCGAGCATCGCCGGACGCGCGTGGAAGCCTTCCGGCAGGCAAGGCTGGGCGCGGACGACGACGAACTCATCCAGCGGGTTCACCACCCGCACTTCCAGGTGGATGCGCTCCTGTACCTGGGCGCGATACGGGTACACCGAGATCAGGAAGGGGTTGATGCCCAGGGACGGGTGCTTTCGGCCAACGAGCGCGCGCAGGGAGTTGTGGAAGTCGGCGGCATGGGGCTCGAACCCGTCGCAGGCGGCCCGGGTTATGGGCCACGGGTGAACGTGGGCCGCTGCCAGAAGTCGGGGCTGGTACTTGCGCAGGAGTCTTGCGCCCACAAGGTAGCCGCCGTCCACGTCAAACCAGTTGCGCCAGTCCGGGTCGGTGGGACGGATGGTCGTGTGGTCCGCCTCCCAGTACAGGGCATCTCCCGAAAACAGCACCATCTGTTCGTCTATTTCGCAGAAGTACACCGCATGGTACTCGGTCTGGCTGGGGAAGAAATGGGGGAAGATGTCGAAGCCGCGCCAGCGCATGGGCATGCCCTCGCGCATGACCATATCCACCCTGTAGGGGCGGTCATGCAGGCAGTTGAGGCTGTAGCCGTGGGGCCGCTCGAGTACATCTACCATGCACTCGTGGGTCGCCAGTTTCGTGCCGTACTTTTCCACCAGCCAGTCGTAGCCCATGAGGTGGTCATCATGGTGGTGGGTGATGATGCACCACTCCACGTCGCGGATGCCCTTGTCCGCGAGCACCTGCTCGAAGTTCTCGGGATAGCTCACTCCGGCGTCGAAAAACACTGCCGCACCGTCATCATCCACGATGGCATACTGGATCCGATTGGTGGCGCCGCGCAGGTGCGGCGTGATCGGGTCGAAATCGCAGACATGTCCCTGGGGTTGGTCGGGCCAGATCAGCCGCCAGCGGCTCCAGAAGTCGCCGATGCGATCCAGGGCGGCCTTGGCGGCGCTCATCACGTTTTCGCGGCCAATCACGGGATCGCCATGGGCCGGGAGCAGGACGTCGATATCGCCGCTCGCAAGCCACCCGACCCCACGTCTCAGGGCGTGTAGGCCCTCCATGAAGTTGTAACTGCGCTGCAGTTCATAGATGGAATGCAGCGTCCCGTCATGCTGCAGGATATCGCCCGAGACCAGCATGCGCGTGTCACCGTCGATGATAAGGTACCCCATGCCGCCCGGAGTATGGGCGCCGATGTGTTGCGCGTAGACATAGGGCTTGCGCCACGGCCGCGGCAGCTCTCCATCGGCAAGACGCATCGTTACGGGGATGTTCAGGCGCGGGCACAGGAAGCGTTCGTAGCCGGCGTAGCCATGGGCCACCTGCAGTTCCTGCCAAATGCCCTCGGCATTCTCCAGGTACGGCGCGTCGTGCTCTCCGATGGCAACCGGCAGCCCCGGGTATGCGTGGTGCCCGAACACCCGGTCACGCCGGTAGTCAGTGTGCAGCACCAGCGACGGGGCCCTCATGCCTGCGGTCTCCATGGCCCCGAGCACCGCACCGGAGCCCAGGTCGAAAAGCCCGGTCTCCCCGTCATCCCACTGGATTACATACACGTTCACCGCATCGCGGTAGAGGCTGATCTTCGGCAGGACTGGAATGAGCGACTGGCTCATGGTGCTCTCCTGAGACGGGTTTGAGTTCAGCCGAGGTCCGACGGCGGGAAATGGGACAGGTAGAACTGGGTCCCGAACTTGTCCATATCATCGGCCAGGAAGAACATGCCCTCGACGATGAACCGTCCCCCGGCTTCGAGGTGTCTCAGCACGGCTCTCTGCAGGCTGGTCTCCCTGGGTGCTGTGGACAGGTCCGGGTCCTCGTCGTAAAAGATAAAGTACAGTCCGGATCGTCGGCTCGTGGGGATAGGGAAGAGGTACAGCTCCTTCTGCCAGAGGACCATGTTCGAGTCCGGTCGATAGAAGTCGGCGATCTCCGGGTTGAGAATCCATGATCCGCAGGCAAACCCGACGAAGGGCCGCTCGGGGAAGTACTCCCGGAAGAACGCAATCGCCCGCTCCATGGTGTCCCGGCAGGCTTCCGGGGTCATGTTCCCGCCGCCGGGGATATGGACGTCCAGCACCGGATCGCCGGCGGTCAACACCTGCTTCCATTTCGACAGGTCCAGCGTCACCGGCTCGCGCAAGCCCACCCCAGCAGGGGAGATGGGACAACCGCGCACCGTGCTCTCGCCGGCCTCAATGTGCGCCACCCAGCCTTCGGGGTCCGGGTCTTCGGCAGGGCGCATGTCCAGCATGCCATCGGCAGCGAAACGGGTGCCGTCGGATGCAAGCGCAATCACCTCGCCTGTGTCGCGGTGCCGGTACGCCGTGAGGCCGCCGCGGAAGGGCCGAACCATGTATTCCATCCTGCCCACGCGGAACAGATCGCCATTCGCGTAGAAGCGCAGCCAGTAGATGGTCCGGGTGTATGCGCCCAGATTGCCGTTATTGTGGAAGGCGTAGTACTCGGTGAGGGCTTCAAATCGCCCGCAGCTGTCGCGCGAGATGGCTTCGGGTACCCCACGCTCCCGGTGGAAAGCCGTGGCCAGCGGAACCACGCCCAGCGCAACCAGCAGGTACAGGACGCCGCAGCGCTCTTCCCCGAGAATGTGCGCCAGCGAGGGCCACTGTCGGATTTTCTCGGCCGGGTACTCCTGGTGCCGGAAAAGGCATTCGTGGCAATGCCATGCGTAGAGCTTGAGCGCGGGACACTGACGGATCTGCTCCGCGGTCTGCAGGATCAGCGGCTCATGCTCCGGCGCGACGCTCACCCAGTCACGGGATATGCGGATAGTGTCCGGGTCCAGCAGGCTCGGGTTCTCCGGCAGGCTCGCGACGTCTTCCTCCCAGTGGGGCTCGAAGACGTCGCGGTAGTCCTCAATGCCAAGCGTCGACAGGAACTGGTCAAGCTGCATGTGATCCGCTCGCTTTCTACGGAATCGGGAGACTGGCAGCCGGTCCGGGCCTCGTCCTAAACCGGTGCCTGTATCCGGGGGCGCCTTTGGCCCCTACGCGTAACTGCCCTCTTCCCGCGCGATATCCAGCGCCAGGCGGTAGTTCTCCAGCGGCACCGTGGGCGGGATTGAGTGGTCGGAGTGGAAGATGTAGCGCCCGCCTTCCGCGGCGCAAGAGACCTTTGGACGCACTTCAGCCTCCACCTCCTCCAGGGTTCCGCCGAGTCTTTCCACACTGATGTTGCCGAAGAGCGTGATCTGATCGCCGTACAGCGCCTTCAGCGCGCAGACGTCGCTGCCCGCGCGGGATTCCAGGGGCTGCGCGCAGGCATACCCGGCCTCGATCAGCAGGGGGACGAAATCGGTGACATTGCCGCAGCAGTGGTACATCGGAACGATGCCCCGCTCCCAGCAGGCGTCGGTGATACGCCGCAGGCTGGGCAGCACTATCTCCCGGAAGAGCCTGGGCGAAAAGAGCATTCCGTTGCGGTAACACAGGTCCGCGAAATGCCACAGGGCGTCGGGTTTGGCGATTTCGCAGGCCGCATCGATGAGGTCCAGGTTCAGGCGCGTCTGGTACTCCACCATCTCGGCCACTACATCCGGGTGATCCATCATCATCTGTAGCGCGCGCTCGAAACCCATGGCCATAAGCGCCCACCAGATGGGCTCCGAGGGGACCATGGCGAACCAGTGGCCGGCCGCATTGTACTGGGCCACGAGTTCGCCATAGTTCGCGGGAATGCGGCCCGGCGAGAACCGCAGGCGCTCTCGGTAAGTCCGCCAGTCGTCGGGAGTGTTGATGAGATACTCGACTTTGTGCGGCGTGGCGGTCTTCGACTTCCACCGCCATTCGGTGACGCCATCTGCATTCCGCACCAGCGATCGGTCTTCGTAGTCCTCCAGAGTCTCTTCAGGCAGTGTGAGCGACCCATCGAACCAGCTCGTCCCGATGGGGTCCATGTCCAGCCACACCAGGGGGTCAACATCGTCCGGCATGCCCTCGCTCCGCCAGCGCTCCAGGGTCTCGGGCCAGATGCAGATCTCGCAGAGCGGGATTCTGTCGGGCAGTTCGCCGGTGAGGGCCCGGCGCATCCGTTCGCGACTGGTCATGTGTGGCTCCTCGGGGAAGGAATTGGGGCGACGCCTTGGCCGAGATCACGCCTCCGCTGCTCCTCACCTCAGGAAATACCCCTGCGAGGTGGGGTTGGCGTCGGTGGTCATGCTGATTCCCAGTTTGCGCAGGCCGTATTCGTCGCCCGCGCCCGGTTCGTGGGTGAGATGCATCTGAGTCCCGCGCAGTTCGGGCAGTTTCTCGATGCCCGCTTTCGCCGCAGGGTTGGTGGCCGCGCTGATGCCCAATGCCACCAGGACCTCCTGCACGTTGAGGCTGGGTGACGTGGCGCCCAGGTAATTGGCCTTCAGGTCGGTGAGGCTCTGAATCACGGAGCTCGGGAGCAGGTGCATGCTGTCAGGGATGCCAGCGAGGTGCTTGATCGCATTGATGATTGCCGCGGATGCCGAGTGGAACAGGGGCGAGTTCTTCCCCGTGACGATGGCCCCGTCCGCGGTCTGGAGCGCCGCGCCGCAGTAGAATCCGTCCTTCCCGCCGCCGGCTTGCTCAGCCCGGGCGGCGGTCTGCCGGGCAGGGAGAACCACCGGGCGGTCGGTGGGGCCCACTTCGAGGCGCACCATGAGGCTCTCGGCGCGCTCCAGGACCTTGTGGCTGCACAGGCCCCGGCGCTGCTCCCAGAAATGCCGGAAGTACCTGCGGATGACCTCCTGAACCGAGGCCTCGCGCACCACGGCGTCGTCGATAATGCCCGCTCCGGCGCGGTTCACACCCATGTCCGTGGGCGACTGGTACACCGGCGTGCCCGGCGCGGTCCCGGCAATGCGGTCGATAATGCGTTTGAGGATCGGGAAGCTCTCAACGTCGCGGTTATAATTCACAGCCACCTTCCCGTAGGCCTTGAGGTGGTGCGGGTCCACGAGCACAATGTCACCCAGGTCCACCGTTGCGGCCTCGTACGCGAGGTTCACGGGGTGGTCCACCGGCAGGTCCCAGATGGGGAATGTCTCGAACTTCGCGTAGCCCGAAGTCCGGCCCTGCTGGTGGTCGTGGTACAGCTGAGAGAGGCAGGTTGCCAGCTTGCCGCTTCCAGGGCCGGTGCCGGTGACCACAACCAGAGGCGCCTCGGTCTCGATGAAGGGATTGCGGCCGAATCCGTCCGCCGACACGATGAAGTCCACATCGCTGGGATAGTTGGGGATCTCGAAGTGCGTGTAGACGGCGATGCCCTGTCCCTGCAGCTGCTGAGTGAGCCGGTCGCAGCCACGGCCAGGCGTGTATCGCGTGATGACCACCGCTTTCGTGGGTATTCCCCAGTCCCGCAGGTCGTCGATGGCCTTGAGGGTCGCGAGATCATAAGTGATGCCGAAGTCCCCACGAATGCGCCCGTGCTCGATGTCCTCGGAACAGACGCAGAAGATCACCTCGATCCGGTCTCGCAGGTCTTGCAGGAGACGCATCTTCACGTTGGGGTCATATCCAGGAAGGACGCGCATGGCGTGGAAATCGAAGGTGAGCTTGCCCCCGAACTCAAGATAGAGCTTACCTTGGAACTGTTCCACCCGTTGGAGAATTGCGTCTGTCTGTTCCCGAAGATACTTTGCATTGTCGAAGCCCTGTCTGGCCATGAAACGCTCCTGACGCGCGCCCGCCCTGCCGCCGGGTCCCTCGCTCCCAGCGGATCGGCGCTGGATGTTCCTGCTGCCCGCTGGCGGGGATGTTCCACAGGCGGCGGGTGCGAACCTGCCGGGTGACCAATGAAGGACTCGCAGGGCCCGAGAGAGAATTGTGAGCTACTTCTCTCTGCATCAGCGGGCCCGGAGTGGCCCGTCATTCCCGTCTTCGCGAGGTGTCCACGATGAAACGCCTTCTGCTCGCCGCGCTGGCGGTCGCCTGCGTCGCGTACCTGGCGTCCTGCGCACCGAAACCGACGACCTCCGGGCAGACCCCGGAGGAGATGGCGGCTGGAACGTCGCAGGCCCCCAAGCCCGAGGACGCGGCCGCCGGTGAGAAGAAGAAAATCGCGGTGATCCCCAAGGGCACCACCCACGAGTTCTGGAAGTCCATCCACGCCGGGGCGATGAAGGCGGCAGACGAGCTCGGCGTGGAGATCATCTGGAAGGGACCGCTCAAGGAAGACAACCGTGACGACCAGATCAAGATCGTCGAGGACATGACCAACCTCGGTGTGGATGGGATCGTTTTGGCTCCGCTGGATGACACGGCACTGCGCCTTCCGGTTGAAGAAGCCACCCGCAAGGGCATCCCGGTGGTCATCATCGACTCCGGCCTGAAGAGCGAGGACTATGTGAGTTTCGTGGCCACCGACAACCACCACGGCGGGGAGCTTGCGGGTGAGCATCTTGCGAAGCTCCTGAACGGCAAGGGCAAGGTGGTCATGTTGCGGTACGCCGAGGGGTCGGCGAGCACCAATGAGCGGGAACAGGGCTTCGTGGACGCCATCAAGAAGTCGCCGGGCATTGAGCTTGTGAGCAGCAACCAGTACGGCGGCGCTACCACGGAATCTGCACAGAAGGCCAGCGAGAATTTGCTCGCGCCGTACAAGTCCGCCGACGGCAAACTCAGCATCGATGGCATCTTCTGCCCCAATGAGTCCACCACATTCGGGATGCTGCGCGCCCTGCAGGACGCCCGTCTCGCCGGCAGCGTGAAGTTCGTGGGCTTCGACAGCTCTGAGAAACTGGTGGACGCCCTCGCGGCCAAGGAGCTGCACGGGCTGGTCTTGCAGGACCCGATGAACATGGGCTACCTTGGGGTGAAGACCATGGTGGCGCACCTCAACGGAGAGACGGTGGAAAAGCGCATCTCTACCGGCGAGACCCTGGCCACACCCGAGAACATGAACGAGCCTGAGATACAGGCTCTGCTGAAGCCGGACTACCAGAAATGGCTGAAAGAGTAGAGGACGTGGCGCAGCCGCGACTGCGCATGAACGGCATAAGCAAGCGATTCGGGGTCACGGTGGCCCTGGATGGAGTGGACCTCTCCGTGCGTGAAGGGGAGGTCCATGCGCTTGTGGGCGAGAACGGGGCGGGTAAGAGCACTCTCATGAAGGTGCTGTCCGGTGCGATCCAGCCCGACGCCGGAAGCATCACCCTGGATGGCAGGCCCTTCCGTCCCCGCGGGCCCCTGGAGGCGCGCCGGGCAGGGGTAGCCATGATCTACCAGGAACTGTCCCTGGCGCCGCACCTGACGGTTGAAGACAACATCATGCTCGGGGCCGAGCCCACGCGGCTTGGGTTCGTGCGGCGGTCGGTGGTTCGTGCCGAAGTCTCTCGTGCCATGGAGCAGTTCACCCATGCCGGCATCTCGCCCACCGCGAAAGTCGGTTCTCTGTCGCCCGCAGAGCAGCAACTGGTGGAGATCGCCCGGGCGATTGCGGTGGGCTGCAGGGTTCTCGTGCTGGACGAGCCTACCAGCAGTCTAACTTCCCGCGATGTGGAGCGCCTGTTCGATCTGATCGCACGGCTGCGCGCAACCGGGCATTCCATCGTCTACATCTCCCACTTCATTGAGGAAGTCAAGCGTGTCGCGGACCGGGTCACGGTGCTGCGCGACGGATCGGTCGCGGGTTCCGGCGACGTGGGCGACCTGTCCATCGCTGACATCGTGAGTCTCATGGTGGGGCGCGAAATCGCCGATCTGTATCCGAGATCGCCCCGCGAGCCCGGCGAGACGGTGCTGGAAGTGGAGGACCTCGCGGGTATCCGGCTGCCTGTTGGCGCGGGCCTGAATCTGCGCCGGGGCGAAGTCCTCGGGATTGCGGGCCTGGTGGGAGCCGGAAGAACCGAGCTTATCCGCGCCATTTTCGGCCTGGACCCGGTGCGCTCCGGGCGGGTAAGGATCGGGCAGTACTCCGGCCCCGCTTCGCCGATGCAACGTTGGCGGCAGGGCGTGGGAATGCTCAGTGAAGACCGTAAGAACGAGGGCCTCGCGGTGGGCCTGAGCATCACGGACAATGTGACCGCGTCGCGGCTCGAGGGCTTCGGGCCCGCCGGTCTCGTGCTTCCCAGGTTCCAGGATCAGGCCACGCGGCGCTGGGTAGAGGCTCTGGGCATCCGCTGCACCAGTCCGCGGCAGCGAGTGAACAGCCTCTCCGGCGGCAATCAGCAGAAGGTGGCCCTGGCGCGTCTCTTGCAGCACGATGTGGATGTGCTGCTGCTCGACGAACCCACGCGGGGCATCGACGTGGCCAGCAAGGCGCAGATATACCAGCTCATTGATCGCCTCGCATGTGGGCAGTCGGCGGACGGAACCTCATCGGGGCGGCCGCGCGCAGTGCTGATGGTGAGCAGCTACCTGCCGGAACTGCTGGGCGTCTGCGACCGCATCGCCGTGATGTGCCGGGGCAGACTGGGCCCCGCGAGACCCGTGTCCCAATTGAACGAGAGGCAGATCATGCTCGAAGCAACCGGTCAGGAGCTACCGTTGTGAGCGCACCCCGCCGCCCGACTGAGGCCGAAAGCACCAGCCCGATGAGTCGCGTGGCGATCTTCGCTGCGACCTGGGTGAATGTCCTCGGGCCGCTGGTGGGGCTCGCGGTAATCTTCACCCTGTTCGCGGCGATCGGCCCGCCGGGTTTCTCCAGCGCGGCGAACCTGGAGACCATCGCGCGGCAGACCGCGATCGTCGGCGTCGCAGCCTTGGGCATGACACTGATCATGATCCTGGGCGGCATCGACCTGTCCGTGGGGTCCGTGGTGGCCCTGACTACCGTGGTCATCGCCTGGCTGCTTCAGGAGGCGCAGACATCGGCTTTGCTGGCCGCACTGGGCGGGATCGCTGCCGGGGTGCTGTGTGGCCTTGTGAGCGGGACGCTGATCACGCGCCTGAACGTGGTGCCATTCATCGTGACCCTGGGTATGATGCTGGTGGTCCGAGGCATCGCCAAGGCCCTGGCGAATGAGCAGAAGATCGACGCACCGCTCACGTGGCTCAAGGAACTGCTGGCGTCGTTGCCCCCCGAACGCCGGGCGATGCTCCTGCCGCCCGGGGTATGGCTTGTCATCGTGCTGGCGCTGGTGGTGGCGGGACTGCTGCGGTACACGCGGCTGGGCCGGCACATTTTCGCCATCGGCTCCAACGAGCAAACCGCACGGCTGTGCGGAGTTCCGGTGCAGCGGGTGAAAGTGGTCACATATACCCTCGGCGGGCTGTTCTTCGGGCTTGCAGGGCTGATGCTCTTCTCGCGACTGACGGTGGGCGATCCGACGGCGGCGGTTGGGCTTGAGCTGGACGTCATCGCTGCCGTAGTCATTGGAGGCGGCAGTCTTGCAGGCGGCGAGGGGTCGGTCCTGGGCTCCCTTGTGGGCGCGCTGATTATGAGCGTGATTCGATCGGGCTGCTCGCAGATGGGCTTGAGCAACTGGGTCCAGGAACTGGTGACTGGAGCAGTGATTGTGGTCGCGGTGGCCCTGGATCGCCTGCGACACAGAAGACTGACCTGAGCTAAGCCGGGTGCCATATCACGCCCCGTTTCAGGGGACTGGCATCCGATTCCGAGTATCATCCGGAGGCGGTGCCTGTACCCAATGCGCTGTTTGCTTCACACTCTGCCGCCCCTTCGGGGCTAATGCGGCTATCAGGCTGCCGGTAACCCCGAGCTCACGCTGGTGGCAGATTGCTGCCGCCCCTTCGCGGCTGCTAAGTGGTGCACGTCACGCTCTGCAACGTACACACGAACTCCCCATGGAGACGCCCATGCGATTACTCGTCCTCCCGCTCCTGATCACCAGCTTCCTCCCGGTCACCGCGGATGAGTTCGACGTGGCCCTCCTGCGACCAACGCGGTACCTCGCCGAAAACCCCGCGGGCGCCGATGATGTCCACACTTACCTGCAGAATGTCCGCAATATCCTGGATCTGGCCGGCTTGCGGCACCACACGATTGATGAGGCAGAGGTCCTCGCCGGGAGCCTGTCCACCGCCGAATTCTTGATCTGCCCATACAACCCGTACATGACTGCCGAAGTCGCCAAAGCCATCCAGTCCTTCCTCGATGCCGGAGGGCATGCCCTGTTCTGTTACTTCTGTGAGGATTCCCTGCGCCGCCGCCTGGGCCTGGGAGAACTGCTCTATACTTCGGGAGGCGATGAGGGGCTTTTCCGCAATCTCGCCGCCACCGAATTTGCCCCGCGCGGAATGCCCCAGACGGTTCGGCAGGGCAGTTGGAATGCGTACCTCCTGGCCTCGCTGGATGACAGCATATCCAGGCCGGTGCTGGAGTGGATCGCCGAGGACGGGCAGACCAACTCGGGCCCGGCGATGACCGTCTCATCCGAGGCCGCGTGGTTCGGGCACGTCATGGTCGGCGGGAATCTGCCCGAAAAAGCCCGGATGCTTCTGTCGGTGATCGGCAACTGGAACCCGAAGGTCTGGGATCGCGCCGTCCAGCACGCCCTGCGTCCAGACCTGGGATTCCGGTTCGCCGAGGACATCGCGGCGCTGCAGTCCATGGCCGAAGGTCGCCCCGAGGCTTCGGCGGCCGCGGGGCGACTCGCGACGGAGCACGAGCAGCTCCGGCGAGAGGCGGGAAAGGTCGAACCCTGGGTGACGATTCAGGCAGCACAGGCCTGGCGGCAGGGCTTGCGAGACGTGTATCTCACCTGCCTGCCCTCGGCACCCGACGGTATGCGCGGCGCATGGGTAGTCATGCCCGGCGGGTGCGGCGACTGGGGCTGGGAGAGGACCGCGCAGGTTGCCGCCGAGAACGGGCTGACGGATCTGTTCGTTCGCATCGAGTGGGGCGGCCGCGCCAGCTACCCCAGTGAGGTCATCCCGTCGCGCCTGGAGCCGGGTGAAACCGACCCCGTGGCCGAGGGCATTGCAGCCTGCCACCGGCACGGGCTGCGTTACCACGCCTGGTTCATCAGCCTCAACTGGCGCATGCCCCCGCAGGACCTTGTGCAGGCGATCTCCGCGCAAGGCCTGTGGCAATATTCGCCCGAAGGGCTTGAAACGGTGCGCGAAGGTGGGGGCCGGTCGCACTGGCTCAACCCCTCAGAGCCCGGGGTCATCGACCTTCAGGCGCGGATGATGGCGGAAGTGGCGGCGAAGTATCCTGTGGATGGCGTGCACTACGATTACATTCGCTATGAGAACTACAACGGTTCATACGGTGAGCGGGACAGGGCGCGCTTCGAGGTCTGGGCCAATGTGAAGGTCCGTGATTGGCCCGCCGATGTGCTCCCTGCGTCCGGGGGCAAGCCTGCGGGACCGCTGCACGAAAAGTTCCTGGAATGGCGCTGCGAGCAGGTGAGCAACGTTGTCTTCGCTTCTTCCGCAGCCGTGCGAGCCGCTAACCCGAAATGCAGAATCTCGGCGGCAGTCTACCCGAGTTGGCCCTCGCACCGACTTACCGTGGGGCAGGACTGGGCCCGTTGGCTGCGCGAAGGTTGGCTGGATTTCGTGTGCCCCATGGTCTACGATGCCCCGAGCTACTACGACCGCCACGTGGACCGGGTGGGCCGCCTGCGTGAAGCGGCCGGCGACCGTCCGCTCATGGTGGGCATCGGCTCGTGGCTCCACACGGACCCTTTGACCGTTGCTGAACAGGTTGTCGCGGATCGCGAACTGGGCGCTGACGGCTTCGTGCTCTTTTCGTACACGCCGGAACTGGGTGAGAGCTTCCTGCCGGCCCTGAAGCGAGGGGTGTTTGCCGTTCCCGCGAAACCCAGGTAGGCCGGCGATAGAGAATGGACGAGGTGACCGGCGATGCGCCGCGTGTTCCCACTGCTCTGCCTGCTCGTGGTTCCCGGGCTGTATGCCGACACCGTGCGCCTGCCGGTGATTGCGGACACTTCGCTCCAGGCGCATCAGTCCGAGGTCTCCTTCAACAGCGGCGCCAGTTCTAACATCCGCATCAAGGGCAATGAGCACTTCATGCTGGTCAAGTTCGACCTCGCGCCCATCAGGGGCTGGGATGTCGAGAGCGCCCGGCTCTTCCTGCATCCCTCGCACCCCCACATGCTGCGTACCGTGGGCATCTCGACCATTGCCACAGACTGGGAGGAGGGCACTGGCACCGGCGGTCCTGCGGAGAACGGATGCACGTTCCTGCGGGCAAATCACCCCGACGGCTTTTGGGCAGGGCCGGGTAGCGACTTCACGCATGTCTCCCTCACCAACGGCAACACGCGCAGCTTCTACACCGATGTCAAGGGCGTTGCCGACGGCTGGCTGAGCATCGACATCGACCCGTGGCTGATCTACGCCATGACCTCGGGCGCTTCCTACGGTCTGTGCATTTCCGATGAGAAAGGCCAGACGCGTGCCAACAACGACGTCCATTCCAGGGAGCAGAACGGTTACCAGCCCTATCTGCTGGTTACTGGCGCACCGAGTCAGGCCGATCCTGACCGCCCTGAGATAGCCCTGATGCAGGCGCAACCCGAGTCCCGCGCAGCCGGCTACCAGACCGGCGCGCTACGCGTATCGTTGCGTACAGAGGGGGCTTTCACGATCCGGGGGACGTATGCGAGGGAGGGCGAGGTTGGCTCCATGCCCATCCCCAGGCGACTCATCGGGCTGGCCGAAGATGGGTCTGCAACCCTCGTCATTCCGGGTCTCACTCCTGGCGCTTCGTACTCCATCAACGTGTGCGGAGTGGACCGGTATGGAAACCCGGGGCCGATGATCAGCACGTTGGTGCGCGCGTCAGCTGCCCGGCCGATGCCGAATGCCCTGCCTGTGGCCGAGCGCGCGGAACCGCGCCCCAAGGACCCCCCGAAGGCCGGCAGCCTGTGCGCCTGGGCCTGCCCGGCAGAGTGCAAAGTGAACCCAGTGTCCGGCGCAGTGTTGGAGGACCGTGGTGCACAGGGCTACTCGGCGGACTCCGCGAGCGACTGGCGCCGCGCAAACCCAGTGTGGGATGACGGGACCGTACGCCTCGCTGCCGCCCGGGGGGAAGTCCTCGCTTCGCAGGTGGTGGTGGAGAATCTGTCGGACCAGCCCCAACAGGCGAACCTGGAGTACGACCCTGCGGGCTTTTCGGCACAGTGCAGGGTATTCCGCAACTGGTACGTCAAGGACGGTGATTGGTTCGCCGAATACATGATTCCCATGGGCGATACCCCCGCGCAGATCCCGGCGCCCGACAATGCAGTCCCTGGCCAACGCAACCAGTCCTTCACGCTGATCTGGTGGATTCCGCCGGACACGACCCCGGGACTGCACCGGGTATCGCTGAAGGTGGGGGAGAGCCTCAGCCTACCCATCGAGATCGAAGTCCACGGTTTCACGCTCCCTGCCGAGACCAGTTTTGAGGTGGACCTGAACTGCTACGGACCGGTGTACTCCGACCGCGACTTCGACGAGTACCTGGAGCGGGAACGAGAGTACTACCGGGCGGCTCACGCGCTGCGCTCGACGTTGAACCCGCTGCCGTATTCCCAGTCTGGCCAGACGTACCGGGGATTCGTGCCGACGCTGGAAGGCGCAGGGGCCGAGATGAAAGTGGTGGACTGGTCCGAGTATGACCGCCATTACGGGCCGTATCTTGACGGCAGCGCCTTCGGCGGAATCCGGGCGGGAGTGCCCATCACCCACATGTATCTGCCTTTCCACGAGAACTGGCCTTCACCCATCGCGGAACACTATTCGGCGGGCAATGACATCCGCAAGTACCCGGACAACATCGTCGCACACGCCCTGACTGCGCCTCCGGTGGAGGAGGCCTTCGACCGGGACTTCCAAGAGGCTTTCGTGGCGGTGACCCGGCAGTTCGTGGAGCACTGCAGGGAGCGCGGCTGGGACAAGACGGACATGCAGTGCTATCAGAACAACAAGTACTATTTCAAGGACGAGAAGACCAACTTCCGGGGCACTTCCTGGTGGTTGCTGGATGAGCCCATGCACCGCGACGACTGGCTGGCCCTGCGGTTCTTCGCGCGAATGTTTCGTGAGGGCGCGGGGAGCAACGAAAGATTCGTGTACCGGGGCGACATCTCGCGTCCGCAGTGGCAGCGCGACTGGCTCGACGATCTGGCGGACGTGATCTGCGTGAGTTCAGCGCTGTTCACCGACACCTGGCACTGCCGGCGCATGGCCGACCAGTGGGGTGCGGAGTTCTGGCACTACGGAACAGCCAACGACGTTCGCGCCGGCAATCTCAATGGTGTCGCGTGGGCGCTGCGGGCATGGATCGGTGGAGCGGACGGCATCCTGCCCTGGAACACCATCGGTGGTGAAGGCGCCCTCATCAACCCCACCGCAACAGCGCTGCTCATTCCCGGGAGCAGGTTCGGTATCCGAGGGCCCCTGGTGAGCCTGCGCCTGCTCGCTCTGTGTCGCGGGCAGCAGGATGTGGAGTACCTCAACCTCCTGGCCGAGAAGCGCCGGGCGAGTCGAGATGAGATGCGGAGGCTGGTTGGAGAGCACTTGACTCTTCAGGGGGAACACCGGCAGGCGTGGGCTGATGATGCCGGGACAATGGACTTTGGCGCCCTGCGCTGGGAGGACTTCGACGGCCTGCGCAGGACAGTGGCGGCGGAGCTTTCGAGGTAGGCGCAATTCCGGAAGGTCATCTGCATTTCGGTGTTGAACAATCCACCGCCCGGGTCTACCGGGCGCACACCAAAGCTGCCGCAGGAGGATGTACCTATGAGCGACAAGATCAGGCTCGCCCTCGTCGGCGCCGGGGGCATGGCGAATGGGGTCCATTACCCCTCGCTCGCCGTTTTCGATGACGTCGAGATGGTCGGTCTGTGCGACCTGGTGCCGGAGAAGCTGCAGGCCACAGCAGAGAAGTTCAAGATCGAGAAGACATACACCGACTACAAGAAGATGATAGAGGAAACCGCGCCCGATGGCGTGTACGTCCTCATGCCGCCCCACCATCTGTTCGACATCTGCATCCACGTGCTCAACAGCAAGCTGGCGCTGTTCATCGAGAAGCCGCCGGGGGTTACCGCCGAGCAGACCCGGCAGATGGCCAACTGCGCCGAGAAGAACGGGGTCGTGAGCCTGGTGGGGTTCAATCGTCGCTACAGCCCACTCATGCGCCAGTGCAAGAACATGGTGCTCGACCACGGCGGCCCCGTGATCCAGGCAATGAGCAGCTTCTACAAGTGGCACACCGCCGGCCCGTACTACAATGGCGCAATCGATATCCTGAGCTGCGACGCGGTTCATGCGGTGGACGCGCTGCGTTTCATCGGCGGCGATGTGAAGAAGGTTGTTGGTGAAGTCAGTAACCAGGGCATGTCCTTCGACACCCGCTTCAATGCGCTGGTCGAGTTTGAGAGCGGCGGCGCGGGGGTCCTCATGACGAACTGGCGCGTGGGTGGACGCATCCACCAGTTCGAGATGCACGGCGAGGGAATCTCCGTATACGTGAATCCCGACTTCCATGCGGATATCTACGTAGATGGCGCGACCAAGGCGAAGCGTATCACTACGCAGAAGGCTGCGGGCGGCAGCAAGGAGCCCCGCGTCTACTACGGATTCGAGGGAGAAAACCGGGCCTTCGTGGACGCAATCAAGACAGGCCAGCAGCCCGAGACGTGCCTGGCCGACGCCGTGAAGACCATGGAGCTTGTGGATCGCATCTATCACAGCCCCCTGTAAGATGGTTCAAGAATCGGTGGAGGAATCTGGTTGAACATTGGCGAATAGTGTCTGCGTAAAATGCCGGAGCGGCGGTCGTGAGGAGTGGGTGCGGAGACACGATCCGTCGGAGAGTACACCATCACTGCGCTGGGAGGGAAACCATGCGCCAACAGCAGGCCAGCCCACTGGCGATCGTCATCGCTATTGTGGTGCTACTCGTGGTCCTGTACGTCATCTTCAAACTCACCGTCGCACCGAAGCCGGCGCCTCCGAATGACGCTGGGATGCAGGGGCCTCCACCCGAATCGATGCCCGCCGGTTCAGGTGCGCCAGGCACGCCGGGACAACAGACTGCGCCTCCTCAAGGCGCCAGTCCGCCAGCCTCGGGTGGTTAGCAGCAGAGGCGAGCAAACACTGGTATAATCGAGCGTTCCGCCGAAGGCCCCCGGGTAAGGAGTCTGAGGTGCGGACGCTGCGTCGTTGACTTCGCCATTCGGCTCCACTATAATTCCCATGCCCGGCGAGTCTCACGCGACCGGGTGTTTTTGTGTTGAGCAGTCGAATCGCCCGCAGCAGTTGAGTCACAGGAGGATCAGCGACGATGGCCGGTGTAACACTCAAGGGCCTGACCAAGCGTTTCGGCGATGTTATCGCCGTCAATAACGTGGACCTCGAAATCCGGGATGGCGAGTTCCTCGTGCTCGTAGGCCCGTCCGGCTGCGGGAAAACCACGTGTCTTCGCATGATCGCCGGCCTCGAAGAAGCCACCGATGGCGAGATCCGCATCGGCGACCGCCTCGTCAACAATGTTGCCCCGAAAGACCGGGACATCGCCATGGTCTTCCAGAATTACGCGCTCTACCCCCATATGAGCGTCTATGAGAACATGGCTTTCGGACTCAAGCTGCGGAAGGTACCGCGGGACGAGATAGCTCGCCGCGTCGAAGAAGCCGCCGAGATGCTGGGCATCCAACAACTTCTGAAGCGCCGCCCCAAGGAGCTATCCGGCGGACAGCGCCAGCGCGTCGCTGTCGGCCGGGCTATCGTGCGCGAGCCCGCGGTGTTCCTGATGGACGAGCCGCTGTCGAACCTGGATGCCAAGCTCCGGGTCCAGACCCGTGCGGAACTCATCAAGCTTCACCGCCGCCTGGGCATCACCACCATCTACGTCACCCACGACCAGGTCGAGGCCATGACCATGGGCGACCGCATCGCGGTCATGCTCGACGGCGTGGTTCAGCAGGTAGATTCCCCCCTCAACCTGTTCAACCACCCGGTGAACGTGTTCGTCGCGGGATTCATCGGCAGCCCGGCCATGAACTTCGTGGATGGAGAGCTTGTCTCCCAGAATGGCGAACTGTGGATAGACGCGGGAACCTTCAAAGTACAGCTTCCCGCCCACCGCATTGCGGCCTATGAGGAACATGTGGGCAAACCGATCATTCTGGGCATCCGACCAAGCGACATATACGACAAGACCATTTCACCGGTCGCAGAGCCCACGCCCGGGAACACTATCGACCTGGTTGTTGAGGTCATCGAGCCGATGGGGGCTGAGTCAGTGCTCTATCTGTCGACGGGGACGGAAAGCCTGATTGCCAGCGTTGACAGTAACACCATCGCGAAGGAGAACGAGAAGCTTGCGGTGGTCCTGGACATGAACAAGGCTCACATCTTCGACAAGCAGACGGAACTCGCTCTCGGGGAAGAGACTGTGGGTCGCTGAACTCCACTTGCCGCATCCGAATCGCTGTTCAGGGCTCCGGAATGATCCGGAGCCCTGCGTATATTGCATACTGATTCGGGATAGCTCCTGCTCGTTAGTCCTCGGGCGCGATCGGCAAATGCCCGTGAGCGTCCTCCCAAATGCCCAGGAGCTCGCCGCGCAGCTGGGCCAGTGTTGCCGCCATTTCCTCGAGTTCCCGCGCCTCTTCAGGGTCATTCGCTGCGCCTTCGGCGTCTACCCGCTCCAGGGTGAGGTCGGCTGCGATCTGCTTCAGCCGGTCCATCAAGGTGCGCGCCCAGACCAGGGTGTTGAGCGGCGGCTGGGGGCTCTCAAGCTGCTCGAGCTCACGCGACGCCTGCTCACTGACGAACTCCCTCAGTCGCTTGAGGAACCTGCGGGTGCGGATTGCCACGGCCTTTGAACGCTCGATATCCAGCGGCGTCAGGGGCGAAGCGATCCCCACCGGCGGTCGGCTGTAAAGGAGCACGTCTTCCAGCTGCTTCTCGGTTTCGAGCGCTGCGGCGTAGATCGCGACCAGCCGCTCGCGTCTGCGCCGCGCGGGACTGCCTTCGCTGAGGATATCGTCGAGCGCCTCGAGCTGCGCCTCCAGGAACTCCGCGCGTGCTGTAAGGTCTGCAAGCTCCTGGTCGCGGCGGTGGGCGGCGGCCTTGCGCTGCTCCACAAGCTGATCCAGTACGATGTCGATGTCGCCCAGGGCCTGTTCGAGGGTGGCCACGAGGGTGTCCATGTAGTCCTCGGCGCCCTGACGCAAGCGGCTCTCGAAGTCATACCGCAGTCGTCCGCAGGCTTGGTCGAACTGCTGCAACAGAACCTTCTCGCCTTCTCTCAGCATTGCCGCTTTCTTGCGCTCTTCACCCATCAGCGCCCAATGCCACTTGAACCCGGTGCCGAGTTGCACTTTCCAGGAGCGTTCGCGCCATTCAAATTTCGACTGGGTCGGCAGGACGAGAGCGTCAGCGATGCGAGGCTCGGGAAGGTCGAAATGCTTCCGGGCGGCGGCGTAAACCTGTGCAAGTTTCTCCTGGATGCGGTCGCCGAAACGTTTCAGCGCGTCCTCCAGGTCCGCTGCGAGTTTGCCCTGTTCCTCCTCGTCCTTCCAGGCCGCGATCGCCTTGCGCAGGTTCACTTCCAGGAATTCGTTCAGCTCAGCGTGGAGTTCCTCAAAACTCGAGAAGCGCGGTTCGTCAGCCCATTCGGTGTAGCGCGCCTTGAGCTCTTTCATCCCCGCGGCGCGCGCCATTTCGAAGTCTTCCTGCAGGCGGGTGCGCACCACCCGATCGACATTGGTGCGAACCAGAACCTTGCTGTCGTTCACCTCGTGCATGATCAGGTCTCGTTCGGAGCGAAACAGCTTCACACTTCGCTGTAGTTCCTCGACGCTCAGCTCCAGGCTTCGGCGGTACAGGTCCACGGAGAGCTTGAGTTCCTCAGCCACCGCACCGGCGCGGCGCGCGATGGACTTCTGCAAGGTGGGCAGCAAGTCGTCTTCGGCGAAACGCTGCAGGCGGGCGGAGAGCCTGGCGATTCCTGATGCCTCCCATGCGCTGCGCTGGTCGGTACGGTTCGCCTCAACACCGCGGCGCGCGGACACCGGGAGGATCTCGAGGGCATCCTCCGGAAGAACCGTCGCGAGGACCTGGCGGGTGAAGTCCAGGGCCTCTTCACGTTCGGTGGGGGAGAGCTGGTCCACCTTGTTCAGGACCACGAAGATGCGTGATGTCCGGCCGAGAATATCCCGCACGAAGCTGAGCTCACTCTGACTGATGGGTGGGTCCGCTGCGAGCACAAGCAGGGCTCCGTCCACCTGGTCGAGGAAACTCTGGGTAACCTCGGTGTTGTGCTGGTAGATGGAGCCCACGCCCGGGGTGTCCACCAGGAACAAGCCGGATGCCAGCAGCGGCGAAGGTACACGCACCTCCACAATCGCGACCTGCTTCACATTCTCGGGGTTGCCTGACTCGCTCACGTAGGCCGAGAGATCGCGCACCTGGATCTGCTCGCGCCGCCCGTCCTGAAAGGTGACACGGCACTCGACCTCGTTGCCGTACCGCACCACCGTGATGATGCTGGTCAGTGGGACCACGGCAGAGGGCAGGATGTCGTGGCCGATGAGAGCGTTGATCATCGTGCTCTTCCCGCGCTTGAACTCGCCGAAGACCACGAGATTGAAGGCGCGGGCTGCCAGTTGCTCCTGGAGGCCTACCAGATTGCGCCAGTGACGGTCCGGACCGTGCTTAGCGGTGTAGTTGACCAGGCCGCGCACGACTTCCGTCAGGTCGACGGAGGCCCGCTCGCATGCCTGGATCAGCTCATGGGGTGTACTCACGTATTTGCTCCCTCGTCCTCATTGGTCGCTTCGGGCTCTTGCTCGCCGCGGCTCGCTGTGTCCTGCGGTAGGGGGATTGCGTGGTCCTCAGCGTCGCCTTCCCAGTATTCGGCATAGATGCTTTCGCCGGGAACGGAACCAGGCCCATCGTCCCCACCAGTCTCGTCATCGGGCGGGGTCTCATCTTCGCCCTCAGGCGAAGGCCTGCGCTGCACTATCCCAACAAGCGCCACGCTCAGCAGATACAACAGGATCATGGGGCCGGCGAGGATAGCCATGTTCACGGGGTCTACGGTGGGTGTGACAATGGCCGCGAAGACAAAGATGATCACGATCGCCTGCCGCCACCACCCCATCAGCTGCCGGCTGTTGACGATCCCCAGAAAACCCAGGAACATGAGCACTAGCGGCAGCTCGAATGCCAGCCCGAAGGCCAGCAGGAGGCGCATCGTGAACCAGAGATAGGGCTTGAGAGTGCGCTCAATCTCCACTCCAAGGCTCTGGTCCATGCGAAAAAGAAAGGCATAGGCGTTGGGCGAGACATAGTAGCAGAAGACAACGCCGCCAACAAAGAGCACGACTGCGAAGGGCCAAATGAGAATCAGGTACTTGCGCTCATTGTCTTCAAGGGCGGGTTCGATGAAACACCATATTTCGATGAGGATCAGCGGAAGGGCCAGTATAAGTCCCGCGAGCAGGGCGGTCTGGATTGCGATGGTGAACCCTGCGGCGGGTTCGAAAACGCGGAAGGGAAGGTTCTCCACACCCACCCTGCGCGCACCCTCCTCCGCAGGATAGCGCAACACAGCCAGAATATCGTCACGGTACGCCCAGCTGACAGCCGCACCCACACAAACGTAGACGAAGGATCGGATGATGCGCATCCGAAGTTCTTCAAGGTGATCGAAAAAGCTCAGTTCTCGGCGGTCGCGTTGGCGTGCTGCCATACGGGGCCCTCAGACTCCCACCACAGACTCGATCATCACATACCACGGGGCAGGTTCAGATTTCATTGCTTGCCGCGCTCGGTCGCTGAAAGGCATAGCAAGCGCCGCCTCGCGAACGGCTTGCTGGAAGCCCAGAGCGCAAAGCCGTCGGTAGAGAGGCGCCTGGGCGTCGACAATGGTCAGGATGCGCTCCGTTGGCGCCGATGCCAAGAGTGCCTGCAGGTACGGCTCCGGTGGCTCGGGGCAAACGAGGTCACTTACTACCGTTGCGCGGGCGGTTTCACCGCCAACCAAGACCTCGACGGTCGCGAAGGCGCAACTCGCAATAGCAGCCCCGACAGCATCACGGATCACCATCAACTGGTCCGGGAGGCTCGCCGGACGGTTCAGGCGGTGCCAGGCCCACAGTTCGTCGCTGAGCGGTGCGTAACCGTCGAAGCCCTCGTATTCGCGGTCTGTCATAGCCCGGATGTCGGAATGGTCGGCTTCAGTGGCGGGCTCGGCCTTCAGGTCAGGCGAGGGGTCAGGCCGGTTGCCCTCCAGTGCCGCGCCGATTGCCCTTGGCTCGTATCCCAGGCGCTGGTAGAACGTGTACGGGTGGCCGTCCGGGTTGGTGTACAGGACTGCGGCTTCCGCGCCGGCATCCCGCATGATCCGGTGCGCATCTTCCATGAGCCGGTGCGCCAGACCCTTCCTGCGGTGTTCGGGCAGTGTGGCCACGGTGTCGATGATGCCGCAGGGCATCACGATTCCGCCCAGTCGCACGTCTTGGATGCAGACCAGCACGTTGCAGACCAGTTCGCCGTCCCACAATGCGGCGGTGCAGTACTCGGGCCTGCAGCCCGGGCGCTGGAGATACCACTGGATGAAAGCCTCATCCACCGGCATCGCGCCCTCGTATTCGGCGAAGGCGATGTTACTCAGACGCGCCAACTGGGCCGGAAGGTTCGGTACTTCCGCGTGGGTTGTGAAGCGGTATTCCGCACCGGGCATGGATAAGGCACCCCCGGATGTCGACACGCCGCCACCCGGAGGCGGCGGCGAAGACTGGACGTCGACGGCAATTGCCCATGCGGGCTACAGACAGCTCAGACGGAACCTTTTGAAGATGTGCAGAACCAGTTCCTGTAGTTCGCCTGGAACTCTGCATCGGACTTGACCAGGTACATTATGCCGTCCACGAGCCCGAGCACCGGCGGGATTCCGGTCCAGCAGAGCAGCAGGTAGATCAGGCCCTTCTCCACATTGCCCAGGTAGAAATGGTGAATGCCCAGTCCGCCCAGCAGAATCGCGAGAACCCCCGCCAGGATCCGGTCTTTCATCGTGACCCCCTCGCAACGCAGTGTATTGGCGCTATTCTGAGGCGCAAGGCTCGGCCGACTTGACAAAGCATAGCACAAGCAGGGGACGCGAACAAGGACGGGCGCCAGGCGGTCCAGCAATCTGTCGCCCCTGTTCGCGGGCTCACTCGACACGAATTCGCCCAATCCACGGGTTCCGTTTGGCTTCGCTTCACTCCACCCGTTGCTATAGGCTGCCGCCCCCTTCGGGGGCTGTGAGACCAGAAGCTCATCCGGAAGGTCAGCACCGCCCGGCCCGGCGCCCGCGATAGCGATGAGCCGCCGGTTCAGTCCTCGATAGTCACGGCCCCGGCGCCGTGAGAGCTTTCATAGATCGCCTCTCCGATCTGCAACGAGCGGTAGCTGTCCCACAGGTCCGGGCCGCCGTCGACCTGACCCAGGCAACGCAGGGCGAAATGCCGCACCTCTCCCAGGTATCCGAAAGTAGCACGCGAATTGGAGATACCGGTCCAGGCGGGCTCGAAAACGTGCCGGTAGCGCCCGGCCTGGGGAACGACGGTAGTGAAGTCGTCTCTGGACTGCCAGGAGACATGGAGCATGTCGCGGACCTCGACGCAGGTCTCCAGGCCGGTGAGATGAAGGATCTCTTCGATGTCCCGGAACCCGGTGCGATGCTCGAGGCCGTTCAGGTCGAGCTGCCCGATGGCACCGGACTTGAACTGCAGGTTCACGAGATACGCGAACTGCGTTGGTGTAGCCTCGTAGTACATCGCCTGCACGGTCTGTACGTCGCCGGCGAAGAACCGGATCAGGTCGAAGATGTGGCAGAGCTGGCCGATGAGCATGGATCGCTTGGCCGAGTCGATGCCCCAGATCTGTGGGTACGGGCCCTGGGCGAACTTGCAGTAGAGTTTCCGCAGAGGGCCGAACTCCTCGCGGTGGATGATGTCCTGGGCCATGAGGTACACGTGGGCGAAACGTTTCATGAAACCGCACTGCCCCCAGGTGCCGTGGGCTTCGGCGATTTCCGCAAGCTCCTTCGCCTCGCTGCTCTTGTTTGCAGAGGGTTTCTCGACATACACCGGGATGCCCCGGCGCAAGACGTGTGGAGCAAGTTCGTAGTGCTGGGGAGCCGGGCCAATGACAAAGACCCCGTCCAGCTCCTCCTTGTCCAGCATCTCTTCCATGTCGGTGTAGACCCTGCGCGCGCCGAAGTTGCGGGCATTGCGCTCGGCTTTGGCGCGGTCGAGGTCACACACCGCCACCAGATCGATCTCGGGTACCTGGTGCAGGTTGGGGAAGATGGATGCGGTGGCGAACCCGCCGCACCCGATGAACGCCAGCTTTGCCTGTCTCTGCTCGGACACGAGTGTCACCTCTCCTGATTGATACGGCTTTCGGCCCTACTCGGCTTCGGCTTTCTCGAAACGGATTTCCGGCACGCCACTGTAGTCCACCACGAATCGGCCGCCGGAGGTTGGGAAGACCACTTGCCCGGCCAGCTCGAAGTCGGTGGGGCCCGGTACTTGCAGCGCCTTTGCGCCATCCGGCTTCATGTACTCGTCTGCGAAACGAATGACCACTTTCTCGCGGTCACCCACGGCATGTCCAGTAGAAGTCACCGCTTCCCCATCAACATGCCACTGGGTGAGGAAGTGCCCATCCGGGCGGAACCCGGCGTCCACCATATTCCGGAAGATAGTGATCTTGTGCACAACGGGACAGGACAGGTCGTCTTGACCGTGGACGATGACCACCTTGTTGGTCGGGTTCGCCGCGAAGGCTATCTTCAGGTGCTCAGGGTGGCCGGGGTCGCGGATTTCCTGCATGTCTTTCGTCAGATACGCCGGGCTCTGTGGGTCCTTCGAGTACCCGGCGTTCAAGTGGCTGCCATACTCTCCGGTGCCGAACGCAATGCCGTCGGTAAGGCCCGGCATGCCGCAGATATCCACCACGCAGGCGAAGGTATGCGGGGCCAGCTTGTTGACCATGAGCGTCACATTGCCGCCGCCACTGCCGCCCATGGAGTAACACCGGCGCGGGTTGATGGTCACGCCGGCTTCTTTGAGTTGCTGCTGGATATGGTACAGCGCGCGCAGGCAGTCCATGGCCTGCAGGTAGCCATGGTCGTAGGGCTTCTCACCCAAGACCCCGGGCTCCGTGTCACCGCTCTGCAGGTAGTTGACGCTGACGGCGATCACATTGAAGCGTTCGGCGAAGGTGCGGCACCACTTCAGATATACATCCTGATTGTAGATTCCGCCCCAGTTGTGGAGGCAGAGCATGAGGCCGGTGTTCTCGCTGATGCCCTGCGGCGGCTCCTCCACGTGCATTTTCACGAAGCGTTCGCCCGGTTGAAACGGCCATTCCTGACCCGCGAACTGCTGCTCCGGTTCGAGCACTTGCTTGCGTCCCTCCTTGATAGCGAGTGTGGGCGCCTCCCGGGTGGCCAGTTTCGCGCTCAGGTCTTCCAGCGCCAGAAGCACTAACCCCGCGGCAAAATCGGGGAATTCTGTGCGCTGGTCAGGGGACTCATACACGAAGATAGAATACGGGAGTTTCCGGCCACCACTGGGATCCTGGATTGTGAAGTCGGCGCCGGTGTCGGTCATTCGGGTCTTCACGGCAGCCGGGAGCTTCTCGATGTCGGTGTCGCTGATGCCCACCATCACCGCGTCCAGTGCGTCTCCCGGGAGCACGATGTCGCGCGCGGTGCAGCTCTGCTGGGGCACCTTCTTCCCGTGGATGATACCGGCGGGCACGTCAACCATCACCCACCGGCCAACGCGATCATGCCAGGGGATGGCCTTCTCGCCCGGGGTGTACGTCTTGGCCTCAGACGCCGGCGCCTCCTCGTTGGCTTGGTCCGCAGCCTCCCCTGGCCACGAGAGCAGCATCACGCCCGCCGTTGCGCCGGGGAATTCGGTGACCGGCGGCGGGTTGCGATACAGTAGGATGTCATAGGTGATCAGGACCTTCTTGCCGGCGGGGTCCATGAGATCCACGGTGTCGCCGGTGAATTCCAGGTTGAGCGAATCCGCGAACTGCTTCGACTGGCTGCTGGCGATGGCGATGAAGACGTGATCCACCTTCTCATCCGGCAGCACCACCTTTCGCGGCTCATTGCACGACTGCCACGGTACGGGCTTTTCGGATGCGTACTTTTCGGGCAGGTTCCCGATAACGTAGCGCCCGACCCGGTCATGCCAGGGGCACTCACCGTTCTTGACGATCCACGTCTTGTCCGCCGCAGCCAGCACCGCGATGCACAAAGAAAGCGTGAACAGAAGACGGAGCATTCTGCGACCCCCTGCAAAGTCGTTCGGCCCATATTCCGTTTCGTGAGGAGGCATTCCTGCCCGCGCGAGGAAACCCTTCCGGCGTCCCATCCAGCCGACACGAGGAGGCACGAACATGCGGATCGTCGTTTGCACCGACCTTGAGGGAATCAGCGGGGTCACCTGTTGGGAGCAGACCCGGGACATGACCAATGCCTTATACCAGGAGGCACGAGCGCTGCTCACCGCCGAGATCAACGCGTGTGTCGAAGGGTGTCTCGAAGGCGGTGCGACTGAGATTCTGGTGCTGGACGGTCACGGCGGCGGGTTCAATATTATCCCCGAGGAGCTTCACCCTGATGCCCAGTGCATCACCGGCCCCGGCAGGCCCCATGCAGGCTGCGGGTTCGACGAAAACTTCGCCGGTCTGATTCTGCTGGGCTACCATGCAATGAACGGCGTGGAGGATGGAGTGCTGCACCACACCCAGAGTTCGATGGGCGAGAACCGATACTGGTACAACGGCGTGGAGTCGGGCGAGATCGCCCAGAGCGCACTGGTGGCGGGTTCATTCGGCATCCCGCCGATAATGTGTACCGGCGATGTTCGGGCTTGTGAGGAGGCCGTGCGCTTCCTGGGTGACAGCATCGTTACCGTCGCGGTCAAGGAGGGCTTCAGCCGTACAAGTTGCCGGATGATCGCGCCGAAGAAGGCGCGAGAGATGATCCGCGAGGGCGCCCGGCGCGCGATGAGCGTGATTCCGAACTGCAAGCCCTATACCGTCGACCTGCCCATCACCGCACGCCTGTGGCTGAAGGACATCGACGCCGTGACGCAGATGGCCCGCGCCGGGCTGTCCAGACGCATTGATGATCACACGCTGGAGCGCATCATCGACGATCCGCGGGACATATACCGGTTTTGATGCTTACCGGTTCTGGTCGTCTGTGAGGACGGGAATTCGTGGTCGCCGACCGAGACGGTCGGCCTACGCGAGATCCTGCTGCCAGACGCGGCATCGCATAGCACCCGGATAGATGGAGCCACCCATGACTATCGATCGCCCTAATATTCTGCTCATCACCAGCGACCAGCAACACTGGAACACCCTCGGCTGCCTGAACCCCGAAGTCCAGACGCCGTTTCTCGACCGAATGGCTGCCGAAGGCACCTTGTTCAACCGCGCCTATACGGTGAACCCCACATGCACGCCCACCCGGGCGTCCATGATCACCGGACGCTTCCCCAGCCAGCATGGGGCGTATTCTCTGGGTACGAAGCTGTCCGAGGAGGAGCCCACGGTCGGGCCGATTTTCGGGTCAGCGGGGTACCGGACCGCGCTGGTTGGCAAGGCGCATTTTCAGCCTCTGCGTGGCACCGACGAGTACCCGTCGCTCGAGGCCTACCCGGTACTCCAGGACCTGGACTTCTGGCGGCGCTTCACAGGACCTTTCTATGGGTTCGAGCGCGTAGAACTGGCGCGGAATCATACTGACGAAGCGCATGTGGGACAGCACTACGCCATCTGGATGGAAGAGCGCGGCTTGACCAACTGGCGCGACTATTTTCGTCCCCCCACCGGGAACAACGACCGCCAGCGCCGGAAGTGGCTGATCCCCGAGGAGTACCATTACAGCGCGTGGATTGCCGAACGCACCAACGCACTCATGGAACAGTATGCGAGCGCGGGCGAGAACTTCCTGCTCTGGGCCAGTTTCTTCGACCCTCACCCGGCGTACCTCGCGCCAGAGCCCTGGGACACCATGTATGATCCGTCGGCCCTGACAGTGCCGAGCCTCGTGCCGGGTGAGCACGATTGCAACCCACCCCATTTCCAGCTCACACAACAGGAGAAACCGGATTTCTCACCCTGGCAGACCACCCACAAGGGCCTGCATGGGTTCCACTCCCACTTGCATGACCGGGACGAACTGGCGAAAAACATCGCCGTCTACTACGGGATGATTTCGCTCATGGACAAGTACATCGGCGCAATCCTGGATCGGCTGGACAGCCTGGGGCTTGCCGAGAACACTCTTGTCCTTTTCAGCACCGATCACGGTCACCTGTTCGGGCACCACGGGCTTATCGCCAAGGGTGCGTTTCACTATGAGGATCTGCTGCGAGTGCCCATGATCGCCCGCATGCCCGGCACTGTCCCCGCAGGCAGGCGCACCGATGCGCTTTGGTCCCATGTAGACCTCGCGCCCACGTGCCTGGGGATGGCGGGCCTGGAAATCCCGTGGTGGATGACCGGCGTCGATCAGACCGGGGTGCTCAGAGGGGAACAGGAGCAGGCGCGAGACCATGTGTTGGTCGAGAACCGTCACGAGGTGGACACGATCCACGTGAAAACCTACGTGGATGACCGCTACAAGATCACGGCATACTACCGGCAAAGATACGGGGAGTTGTTCGACCTGGCCAAAGACCCACACGAGGTTCACAATCTGTGGGATAGCCCGGAGCACCAGGACCTGAAGCGAGACCTGCTCCTGAAGCTTCTGTGGGCGGAGATGGGCAACGAGCCGGTGTGGATGCCGCGTGTCGCCGGGGCGTGACGGGCGTCCCGCAAGTGCAAGAGCGGCCTGCGTACGGGGACGACGGCGGGCAAGACGCCCGCCCCACGCGACTGAAGGGCGCTGACCGCGCCGATCGTCCCCGGTCTCATTCGCTCTATCCGACGGGCCCCGCTCAGTCCTTCTCCAGGATCTGGTCCTTCGGCACCGCGATGTTCACGTTACCGACATGGGTCAGCGTAATATTCTGGTAGCTCTGCGGGTCGGGCTTGCCGGTCTCAGCAGTACGTTTCGCCACGTACGCATCCAGGTCGGCCTTGAATGCATCCCGCACCTCAGGCAGCGCGTCCGCGAGGTTGTTCTGCTCCATGGGGTCCACCGTCAGGTCATACAGCTCGAAAGGCGGACGCTTATGAAGCTCATCATATAGAGATTCGAAGAACTTCCACTTCTTCGTGCGGAAGCCCCGCTTCTTCATCCACGCATTCTCCAGAATGAACACCCGGTCAGTGGTGCCTGCATGGTTGCGCTGGTCGATGAGCGGCAACATGCTGATGCCTTCCATGGCCTCCTCTTCAGCGGCGTCCGGCAGGCCTAGCATATCAAGGATTGTCACCGTCAGGTCCTGATGGCGGGTGAGACCGCCCAGGCGCAGTCCTGCCGGGATGCGTTCCGGGTGAACCATGATCAGCGGCACGTGCAGGTTCGTCTCATACAGGCCGTGGTGGTCGAACCACATCTGGTGCTCGTGAAGCTCCTCGCCGTGGTCCGAAGTGATGACGATCAAGGTATCCCCGGCGTCCTGCATGCGATAGAAGCGGTCGAACAGTCTGGCCATCACGGAATCGCAGTAGGCGATCTCGGCCTCATATTGGGCGATGGGGAACTCCACGTCGCGACAGCCGGGCATCCATTCATTGAAGTAGTACATGAACGCCGGATAGTTGGTCATCATCTCAACCGCGCTGGTGTGGCGCTCGGCGGTCTCGTCGTCATGGTAGAACATGCGGTTGAAGGGCGGTGGGGGCAGGTACGGGGTGTGGGGGTCCCAGTAGTGGACGAAGGCGAACCAGGGCTTGTCCTGGCTCTCGCACTTGTCCAGCACCCGCATAGCAGTCTCGTTCACGGCCTCCGCTTTGCGCCAGGCGCCGTTCGGGTCGTGGTTCCATTGGTAGCCCTCATACACGTCATATCCCCGGCGGAACCAGCGGCCGAGATTGTCGGCGGCAGCCGTGAAGTACCCGCGATCCTGAAGTACCTGGGGCAGCGTCTTGATGCTTTCCTCCAGTTCCAGCTTCCCGCCCTGGGTGACGATCTGGTGGGTGAAGGTGTCCTTCCCGGTGAACATCGTGGTATAGCCGGGATGGGTGGGGATGTGCGGCGCCAGGAACTCTTCGAACACCACGCCAGTCGCGGCGAGGCGGTCGATGTGCGGGCTGGTGTGCCTGTGGTGGCCGTAGCAGCTCAGGTAATCGGCGCGCAGTGTATCGATGGCGATGAACAGTACGTTCATGAGACCCTCCGCTGGGTTCCTTCGGATGCATGGCAAAGCCGCGGGAATCGTCTCCCGCGGACCTTGACGCCTGTGGGACGGATGTCGCTGGTACTACTCGACCGGAGTAATGGTTATCCTGTACTTCCGACCTGTCTCCGGGCAGACCCAGATGAACTCGCTCTGGGTGACCGGGGGCATGTCCATTACCGGCGCAGTCACCGATGCCCCTGCCGGTGCCGCAGCCGGAGCAGCAGGCGCAGGTGTCGGCGCCACCGGAGCCGCAGACGCTCGTTCCTTGAGGGCGTCCGGGAGTTTGATCTCGAGCACATCCGCAATGGTCAGCCCGGTTGCAGCGGCTGAGGGTAGCGAGACTTCCAGGCGCGTGGGCTGGGTGGGATCGGGCCAGGCCCAGAGCGCCAGGTTGTCGGTGACGATTACCGCGTGGCCCGAGCTGGCCTCCTCGCCGTCATTGATGGACAGCCACAGGTCCAGCACCGGCCGGGTGACGTCGTCGTCTTCGAAGGCCGGGACTTTCATCATGAACACGCCGGTGGCGTCGGTCTTTGTGGACGCCCAGTGGTCCTGCAGAGGCTTGTCACCCCGGCCGGCGTGGACCGGGATGTCACCCAGCCCACGGGCGGTGTCGCGGTCGGTTACGATGCCGATGATCGTGGCCCAGCGCGGCATGACTTTGATCGCGATCTCGGTATTTGGCTCCACAGCGCCCTGTGCGGGGAGATAGCCGGTGGTCGACCCGGTGTGGATGGTGAGAGGGTCTCCGGGTTTCACATTGAACTCAAGCGTGAACTTGCCCAGGCGGTCCGTGAGGGTCCGCGCCAGTGTCTCGCGGCCCTGCTGGAGACTCACAGGATGGACCGTCACTGCCACCCCGCTTCGGGCGTCGAGGACAGATCCTACGATCTTCGCGCGGTCGCCGAAAGCCGGAAGCGATACGGCGCAGAGAGACATGGCCACTACGATGAGCAATGCGGTGAGACGATTCACGACTCAGTCCTCCATGGTGTGCAGGCCGTCAATGATACGGCAGGCTGACGACGTGAGCGGATGATCCCGCCCCCTGCCTTTGGATACCCGCCGCGCCCATAAGTTTCGGTGAATCGGCTTCCCTGGGCCGGTCGAAGTGAAAACGGCCCGGACAGGGCGTCCGGGCCGTCTGGACTGGCCAAAGGCAGCCTTACTCGGTGGTTGCCGTCCAGTAGCGGTTGCGGCCTGCGGTGGTGTCCCCGTACTTGTCGTTGTCCGGTTTGATCGCCTTTACGTGGCCGTCGCAGAAGCCAATGTTGGCGGTCTCGTTGTGGATGGGCCACAGGTGGCCCCGGCAGCTGTTCCAGCTGCCATTGGCGGCGGTGTCCAGATAGGGACTGTAAACCATGCAGGTCCGGCTTCCCCAGACGCCGCTGGGGTTGTCTCCGCCCGCGTCCGCGACCAGGTATTTCTCGGCCGGGATCTTGATGAACGCCGAGTTCATACCGTAATACTCGGTGGCGGTATTCTGCGATGTCGTGTAGCGGTTGGGTGCCAGGTACAGCAGGGAGCTGGGGCAGATGTAGACCTGGCGATTCTTGATATAGGGCTGGATGACATCATACCAGGCGTAGCGAGTGCCGGTTGTGGAACCCGTCAGGAACCCGGGGAACCACTCATCGTAGTCCTGGGCGTACATGAGGTAGCCGAGCGTAACCTGCTTCAGGTTGGACTGGCAACTTGCCTGCCTTGCTTTCTCGCGCGCCCTTGCGAAAACAGGAAAGAGGATCGCCGCAAGGATCGCAATGATCGCGATGACCACCAGCAACTCAATCAGTGTGAAACCACGTCTTGCCATCGATGTCCTCCTTGGTCTTGAGCGCTCATGCGCCCGGTGATGGGGACGGGACCTGCTCGACTTGCCCGCTCTCGTGGCTTCGGATCGCGGCTTCGATAGTCTCCTGAGCAAGGAGCCCATCGCGGCCCGAGCCTTCCACGCAGTCGGGCGAGACGCCCTCGGCAACCTGCTGGCAGAACCTGTGAATCCGCACCCGGAAAGTGTCATCAAAGCTCTTGATGCCCCCGAAAATGGGGTTGTGAATATGGATGACCTCGTCCGAGTCGTGGGGATAGAACCAGAGGTCTTCGAACACATTCTCGAAGACCAGCCGGCCTTTCGTACCCGCGATCTCCGTGCGTTCCATGGGGTGACGGGTGGTCATATCGTAGCTGCCCGTGAGATGCCCCACGACGCCGCTCTCGAACTTGAGATTGATGGAGGCGTTCGACCAACATGTCCGGCCTTCGGAGCGCTTGAGGAAGGCATGGACGAACCGCACGTCTCCGCAGAGTGTGCGCAGGACGTCGATGCTGTGGGGATGCAGGGCGCGCAGGTGGAACCATTCGTCGTCCCGTGCATTGGCGATCCACAGGCACTTGTTGACGAAATTGACCTCGCCCAGCCGGCCCTCGTCGATCCACTTTTTCGCCCGCACGCAAGCCGGGGCGAAACGATAGTTCAGGTTGATTCCGAAGCACAGGCCGCGTTCGGCAGCTTTCGCAACCATCCGGCGCGCGTACTCGATGTTGTTGCTGATGGGCTTTTCACACAGCACGTGGCAGCCGGCTTCGAGCCCCGCCATCACGGGAGCGTAGTGATCGCCTCCGTTCTCTTTGCCGCCAGTAGACACGTCAACGATGTCCAGGTCCTCATTATCCAGCATCTGATGCATGTTGTAGTATGAGCGCACGCCCAGGCGCTGCGCCGCATGGTCCGCGCGCTCCGGGATGATGTCACAGACCGCGACCACTCGGGCATGGGGGCTGGATTGGTAACAGTCGGCGTGCAGGTTGCCGATCTGACGAACGCCGATGATTCCAACTTTGAGCATGGCGCGGGCTCCGTTGCTGGGAAGTCAGTTACGGTCATGCCGGAGGCGCCCGCTATTCGGGCACGTCCACGGCCTGTCCGGTCTGGTGGCTCTTGATGGCCGCCTCAATCACCTCCTGCGCCTGCAGACCATCATACCCCGAGGCCTCAATGGCGTCCGGAGAGTCGCCATTGGCGACCTGCTCCATGAACCGATGAATGCGCGCGGTGAAGGTGTCGTTGAAGTCTTTCACGCCGCCGAAGATTGAATTGTGGATGTGGATGACTTCGTCTGAATCATGAGGGTAGAGCCACAGGTCCACGTAGACGTTCTCCAGCACTAACCGGCCTTTGGTACCTGCGAGCTCCGTGCGCTCGATGGGGTGCTGGTAACACATATCATAGGAGCCGGTCAGGTTGCCGATGACGCCATTGCGGAACTTCATGCCCACCTGGCAGTTGGACCAGCACTGGCGGTCGCCGGACTTCTTGAAGTACGCGTGAACCTGGGCCACATTCCCGCACAGGAAGCGCATGACGTCCACGGAGTGGGGATGCAGGGCGCGCATGTGGATGAACTCGGTGGCATCCGGGCCGCCGATCCAGAGCGCTTTGTTGATGAAGTTCAGCTCGCCCAGCCGGCCCTCGTCCACCCACTGCTTCGCTTTTCGAGCCAAAGGGGTGAAGCGGTAGTTCAGGTTGATGCCGAAGGGCACCTTCGCCTCTCTGGCCGCCGCCACCATCTCCCGCGCCTGGCCAATGTCGTTGCTGATCGGCTTCTCGCACAAGACCGCTTTGCCGGCGGCGATTGCGGCCATGACTGGACCATAGTGAGCGCTGCCCTTCTCGTGTCCGCCCGTGCAGACATCCACTACGTCCAATTCCTCTTCCGCGAGCATGGCGTCCAGGTCATAGTAGGCCTTCACGCCATACTTTGATGCGCCCGCGTCTGCAAGGTCCTTATCCATGTCACAGACGGCCACCAGTTGTGCATTGGGGCAGGTGAGGTGGCAGTCGGCATGCTGGTTGCCGATGGGCTTCATCCCGACGATTGCGGTCTTGAGCATAGGCTGGTCAACTCCCGGGGAAGGCACGGTCGCCGGGCATGCCCTGGGTTACCCGGGACCGAAACCATGCCTGGATGGGCCCGCCGGGCCCCCAGGTTGTGCACGGCTGGCAGGATACATGTTTGGGCTTCTGGATGCAAGGGAGAGCAACCGCATGGGGTGCGTTCCCGATAAGAGGTGAGTTCGCTCGAGGCGGGGCCTTATCTCTTCCCTCGGATATGCCCGGGAACGAAGACAGACGCCGCCCCTGCCTCAAAGCCCGCGATACGGGCCGCAGCCCCCGGACACCGGTGCCCAGGAATTATCCCATAGCCCCTGGAAGGGCAGCACAAGCGCCCCGCGCTCTCGTCCTTCCTGCCGCCCCCGTTGGGGGCTCAAGCGATCTGATGCGCACCGATTCCGCGCAAACATTCGGTGAGATTGGACCGTCGCTCTCAGAGCACAGGCTCCGTGACGCCGCTGAACACCACTGTGGGGCCCCGTGTCTCCGACAACGGACAGATTCCACGATTGGGGGAGAGAACATCCCGGTGACTATCGAAGCATGCTCCCCGGTGACTACGCCTGGGGCAGTACCGACATGAGGGTGGTGGCGACGGTGAAATAGATCAGGAGGGCGAAGGAGTCATTGAGGGTGGTGACCAGCGGACCGGATGCGAGAGCCGGATCAACGCCGATGCGCTGGAATGCGAATGGGATGAGTGTGCCAATCAGAGTAGCCCACAGGATGGCCAGCGCCAGGGCGATCGCCACGACCATGCCCAGCCACCATTGGCCCATGACGAGAACACCAAAGAGCCCCGCGATGAAACCGCAAGTGCCCCCCAGTAGGCTTGCAGTCAGAATCTCGCGCAGGATGAGCCTGCGGAGGGCCTTGCGGTCCACCAGGCCGAGGGCGATTCTGCGAACAACGATGGTGGCCGACTGCAGGCCGCTGTTGCCGCTCATGGCCGCGATGACAGGGATGAAAACCGCCAGACCGATGACATTCTCCAGCGAGAATGAGAAGTGCTTGATGACTAGCGCGGAGACGAAAGTGCCCAGCAGACAGACGGTGAGCCAGGGCAGGCGAAGCTTGGCGACCTTCACGCTTGATTCAGTGAGGAGTGTCTCCGAACTGGTTCCCGCGAACTGGGAGATGTCCTCACTGTGCTCCGCCTGAATGGCGTCGATGACGTCGTCCACGGTGACCACGCCGAGCAGGCGGTGGTCGTCATCAACGACAGGCACGCCCATGAGGTCGTACTTGTCGACGATCTGGACGACCTCTTCTCGGTCCGCGTCGGGATGTACAGAGACCACGTCCGTGACCATGATGTCGTGCAGAGGTGCCTCGGGCGGAGCCGTGAGAAGCTCCGGTGTGCTGATGACGCCGATGAGGCGGCGGTCATCCTCGATGATGTAGACGTAGTTGAGCGTGTCCATGGAAATCCGCTGGGTGCGCAGGTGCTGGATAACGTCCTGCGCGGTCAGGTCCGCGGGGGCCATGAGCACCTCGGAGTTCATGAGGCCGCCGGCAGTGTCCTTCTCGAACCGCATGAGCTCTTTGAGCTCATTGGCCTCCTCATCGGGAATGCGCTCCAGGACCCGATGGCGGCGTTCGTCGTCCAGCAGATTGACCACATTGGAGCCCACGTCGGGGGGCATGGCGTCGATGATCTCGGCCAGTTCCTCATCCGGGATGGCTTCGGCCAGGTCCGCGCCGATCTCTTCGTCCACTTCCTCCAGAACGATCCCCGCATCATCGGCATCCAGGAGAGCGAAGACCGCTTCACGCTCGTCGGCATCAAGCTCTCGCATGGCAAAAGCGATATCCATGGGGTGATACCGGCTGATGAGCCCTTCCAACGCGCCCCGCACATTGGAGCTGGTGGCAGCCCGAATCGCCGCCGCCACTTGTTCGGGGCTGCGGGCTTTCATCTGATCGTAGGCGTCGCGGAGATTGCTCGCGTCTCTCATTGGAGCAGGGCCGTTCCTGGTGCGGGATCGGAAGCAGCGAAGGGCCGACGGTGTTGTCCGGCCCGGGCGTGGCGGACACGAAAGGGGTAGACGTGACAGCATTAACCGATTGGCGGGCCCGTGTCAAGAGCAGATTAGCGCCGGGCGTGCATTCCCCGGGTGTAGGTGGGTTCGGTGGAGCCGAGGCCTCGTCTCCTGCCTCGGTTCAGATCCGCAGCGGGAAAAGTCCGCCGCCGTTGTCCTCCAGCCCGACAAGCGCGCGGCAAGACCCCGCCCAGCGGTTCAGTATTCTGTCGCCCCCTCCAAGGGCTCAAGCGATCTGAGGCGCACCGACTCCACGGGTTCCATTCCGCTCCACCCGTGGCTATAGGCTGCCGCCCGCTTCGCGGGCTGTGGGGCAACAGGCCCACCAGCGATATTTCCACACGCTCCAGGCCGGCAGAGATCATGCCCGACAGGGAGACCGCCCGATTTCTGCGGGTCCGGAGACACTCCGTGACGGCGATAGATCAGGCGCAGATGCCTGCAAAACCGAAACGCAATCTGGCGCCGGGGAAATCACCAGCGCTCGCGGTGGACGGCGGACATCGGCCCGGGGCCCTTGGGTGATGGCTGATCTGCCGGGTAGCCCAGACTCACGAGAGCAAGGACGCGGATGGAATCGGGGATCCCCAAGACGTCGCGCACCAGGTCCTCGCGTTGCATCCCGGTGGCTTCGCTGCCGCGAATACCGATCCAGCATGTGCCGAGCCCGTGGCTCACAGCCTCGATCATGGCGTTCTCAACCGCCGCGCAGCAGTCCTCGATCCACCAGTGTTCAGATTTTGCAGGGTCGCCGCAGAAGGCGAGGACTACCGGGGATTCGGCGCAGAAGCCGGCCCACTGGTGGACCTCGCTAAGCTTCCGGCGCGTTTCGGCGTCCGTCACAACCACGATATGCCATGGGCGCACGTTGTTCGCGGTCGGCGCATGCATCGCGGCGCGCAGGATCTCCTCCAGGGCATCTTCGGGCACCGGATCCGGCTTGTAGCGGCGTACGCTGGCGCGTTCCCAGATCTCCTTCAGCACAGTCAGTCCCTCCCAGTCAGCGTCTCCAGTCTCTGGATGGCGGCAGCGGCGCTATTGCCGCCTATGGCCTTGAGGTCCGAAACAACATCCTGCACGAATTGCTTGAGCTTGTCGGTGGGGATTCGTGCGATCACCTTGCCGAGGTCGATCGTCCGCGCCTGGAGCGCCAGCTGCCCGGCCAGCGCACGCAGTTCCTGGGGCCCCGCGGCAGGGATGCGTTCCCGTAGCAGCGGGAGCAGTGCGCCGGGCTTGAGCACGCGCGCCAACGAACCGACCAGCATCCGGCGGACGCGGTCGCTTTTCTCGCTCTTCCACAGGTTCATCAGGGGCTGGGTGATACGCGGGTCCCTGATCTGTCCGAGCACGCGGACCAGGCGGGTCCGGAACTCCTCGTCGCTGCTCCCCAGGCGCTCGATAATCGCCGGCACGGCCGCGGAACCGATCTTCACCAGAGCTTTCTCAGCATTGCTCTTCCCCTGCTCGGTGGCTACGGGTGCGCCCGGTGCCTGACCGGAGATGAAGCAGACCAGGGGCACCGCACCCATTTTGCCAAGGCTCACGAACCCGTCGATGCCCTGCTTGACCACATCCTGGTCGTCGCTCATCATCATCTTCATCAGGTCGCAGGGCTTCATTGGCTGCGCGTTGGCAACCGAACAGGCGAGGGCCAGCCCGACAAAGGCGATAGACAGAGGGTTCAGTTTCTGCATTCTGTGCTCTCCAGTGGCGCTCAGGCCAAGGGCTGCCACAGTTCCAGCGGCAGGCCGTCCGGGTCTTCGAAAAAGAAGATCCGGGAGTCCAGCGCCGTATCAAAGGGTTCCATGCGGATGGTTACGCCAGCCGCTTTCAGACGCTCATACGCGCTGTTGGCGTCGTCGGTCTGCAGGCAAAGGTGTTTGTAGCCTGCCTGCTTCGCCGGCGGCTCCACATAAGGTTCGACGCCCTCGTCCTGCAATAGTTCAATGCATACCCCATCGAGCTCCACGAAAACGATGGTCCGGCCGCGGTCCGGGAAATGGAACTCGCCGGTCTTCTTGAAACCCAGCAGGTCGCAGTAGAAACGTTCGGAACGTGCTGCGTCGGAAACTTCGACGGCGATGTGGTGGAAATGTTTGGGCACGGTCAGTCTCCTTGAATCTCGAGCATGGCCTCTTCGATCTCCGCGGCGTACTTGTCGCGCCATCGGGCTTTGGCGGCCTCGGCGCGCTCGAGCCAATACCGGGGGACCAAGGACCTGGCACGCTCTCTGAGTCTGGCGATTTCCGCCATGAGTTGGTCAGTGTGTTCGCGTAGTTGCTCCTTGCCAACACGGCCGCCTTCGGGGGCGAGGGGTGCGGGGATTGGCTCGCCAATGCACACGTAGATGGGGCAGCGGTGAATCCCGCCGCTGAAGCGGGGCATGACGATGTCCGTTCCCCACAGGCCCACCGGGATAATGGGCGCCCCGGTGCGCGACGAGATGAGCGACGGTCCCGGCTTGCCCGGCAGCATTTCGCCGGTGGGACTACGCGTGCCTTCGGGAAAGATAACCACGAGTTCTCCCGCTTCGAGGAGTCGGGTGGCGATACGGATCGCCTGCCTGCCGCCTTCGTCGCGGTCAACCGGGTACGCGTAAGATGCCGCGATGAATGGCCCCAGCAGAGGGATCTTGAACAGCGAACGTTTGGCCATGAAGCAGCAGCGGCGTCCGATGACAGGTCCCATCAGCGGCGGGTCCAGGTATGACAGATGGTTTGGGCAGATGAGCGCCGGCCCGGTGGTGGGCACATTCCGGCGGCCGGTTACCCAGACTCCGCCTGTAATGCCCAGGATCTCGGGGAGCAGATGGTCGGCGATGAACCGGTAGTGGGGCCGGTCCTTGGCCCCCGGCAGGCGGATATCCTGCTCCATGGGCTCAGATGGCCTCCTCGGCAGCCCGGACGATGCGGACCAGTTCGGCGATGACCTGATCCTTGGTCATATTGTCACTCACGATCTCGACGGCATCGTCGGCCTTTTTCAAGGGCGCAATTGCGCGGGTGCTGTCCCGGTGGTCGCGCTCCCGGATATCGGCGAGGATCTGGTCGAAGGGCTGCGCGATACCCATTTCGAGAAGCTGGTGCTCCCTGCGCCGGGCTCGCTCTTCGTCAGTCGCGGTGAGGAAGATTTTCACCTGTGCACCCGGCAGGACGACGGTGCCGATGTCCCGGCCTTCCATCACTGTACCGCCCGAGCCGGCCATGCGGCGCTGAGCGGCCACGAGATGCTCCCGTACTGCCGGAATTGCGGAGACCGGCGACGACAGCTTGCCCATCTCCGGCGTGCGGATGATCTCGGATACATCCTCCCCGTCCACGAACAGATGCTGCTCGCCATCAAGGTCTCGGAACTCAAACTCCATCATCCCCGCGAGATCGCCGATGGGCCCCGCATCCCGCTGGACATCCAACCCCGCCTGGGAAGCTTTGTAAGCCACCGCGCGGTACATGGCGCCGGTGTCGATGTACGTATAGCCCAAGGCTGCTGCAAGCCCACGGGCTACGCTGCTCTTTCCAGCGCCGGCCGGTCCGTCGATGGCGACCTGCACCCGCCTGCTCACGTCTTGACCTCCTCCAGCCTGGCGCCCAGATCGTTCATGAGTTGCGCGAACCCCGGAAACGAGGTGGCGATGAACTCGGCGCCCGTGATCTCCACCGGCCCGGATGCCACCAGTCCCAGCACGGCTGCGCTCATGGCGATGCGGTGATCGTGCCGCGGGTCGATGTCGGCCTCCGAGGGCACGATTGGGCCGGTGATGTCCAGACCGTCGGGTAACTCCTGGACCCGCGCTCCCATGGACGTGAGCACCTGGGCCATGACTGCCAGACGGTCGGATTCCTTCACCCGCAACTCCCCTGCACCGCGGATCCGGGTGGTGCCGCGAGCGCGGGTGGCAACTGCTGCCAGAAGCGGAATTTCGTCGATCATCGCCGGAATCTCGTCCCCGGTCACGTCAGTTGCCTGCAGTTCGCTGGTCTCGGCGGTGATGTCGCCCACGGTCTCGCCGGCCTGGTCGCGCTCGCTGGAGATTGTCAGTCTAGCACCCATCCTGCGCAGGACCGTGAGTAGCCCCGTGCGGGTTGGGTTCAGCAGGACGCCTCGTGCAGTGATGCGGCTGTCCGGGCAGATCAATGCGGCGCACAGTGGGAATGCAGCGGATGAGACGTCCGCTGGGACGGCGACCTCACGCCCGGTAAGCTCTCTGCTTCCCTCCAGAGCGACCTGCAGGCCGTCAACCCGCAGGTCTGCGCCGAAAGCCGCCAGCATTCGCTCGGTGTGGTCGCGGGAGCGAGTCGGCTCGGTGATGGTTGTGATCCCGTCCGCATACAGGCCCGCCAGGAGCACAGCGGACTTCACCTGGGCGCTTGCCACAGGACTACTGTAATCAACCGGCGCCGGCTTGCCTCCGAAAACCGTGACCGGCGGCAGGCAGCGTTCCGTCCGGCCTTTGACGCGAACGCCCATGAGCCCAAGGGGTGTGGCGATGCGGTCCATCGGCCGGCGCGACAACGATTCGTCCCCGGTGAGGGTCGCCGCGAAGCGCTGTCCCGCGAGGATGCCCATGAGCAGACGCATCCCGGTGCCGGAATTCCCGAGGTCGAGATCAGACGCGGGGGCTGTCAAGCCGCGCAGGCCCACGCCACGCACCAGCAGTTCGCCGGCGCCGCCGCGCTCCACGACAACCCCCATCTGCTCAAGGGCGCGGACAGTGTTCAGCGTGTCCTCGGCTTGCAGGAAGCCGCAGATCGGAGTGTCACCTTGGGCAATCGCCCCGAACATCGCCGCGCGGTGGGAGATGGACTTGTCACCCGGAGGCGTGAATTCTCCAGTAAGAGGGCCACCGGGCGTCACCTTCAGAAGTGTCACGAGTCGTCGAGGCCTTTCCGGAATGCCGCGCCACTCTCAAGAAGCTGGGTCAATAGCTCTGCATTGCTCGTCTCAAGAGCCTGCACATAGACTTCCAGGTGCCGCTGGAACGGCTCCAGCGCCGCCAGCACGTTGCCCGCGTTCTCCAGGAGAATGTCCCGCCACAGTTCGGGTGAGCCGGCGGCGACGCGGGTCGTGTCGCGCAAGCCGGAGCCCGAGAAGCGCTTCAGATCGCCACACCGCGGCGCGATGCCGGACAGGCACACTGCAAGAGCCGAGGCGACGAGATGCGGCAGGTGACTGGTGACGGCGAGCAGGCGGTCATGCTGGTCGGCGTCGCACAGGACCACGCGTGCGCCCAATCCCGTCACGAACTGTTCCAGCCGCCCCAATTCGTCCGCCGGCGTATCCGGCAGGGAAGTGAGGACATACGTGCGGTCCTCGAAGAGCCCCTCACGTGCTGCATCCACACCGGATTGTTCGGAGCCGGCGATGGGGTGCCCACCGATGAACACGCAGCGACCGGCCAGGATTTCACGGGCCGACTGCATGACGCGGGTCTTCGTGCTGCCCGCGTCGGTCACCACGGCGTCTGGACGGAGCGCGGGAGCGATCTCGCGTAGCACCGCGTCCGTGTCACCCACCGGGACCGAGATGTAGACCAGGTCGGCACTTGCAGCCGCCTCGGAGCGGTCGTGGGTGAACTCGTCCACGATGCCCCTTTCCAGGGCGATGCGCCGTGTCTGGTCGGAGCGCGATGCCCCGACCACGTGGCCCACCAGACCGCGGGCCTTCGCATCAAGGGCCACCGACCCCCCGATGAGCCCGACGCCAATGACGGCCATTCGCTGGTAAATCATAGGAAATGCGGCAGAGCGCTCGACTTTCTCAGGTGGTGCGGACGTCTGCCATCATGTCGGCAAGGCACTGCCTCCCGAGCTTTCCGGGCAGCAGGCGATGAGGCCGGGTCGTTACATCAGACCTGGCGACCCACGGCCCGGGCGACATTGCGGATGTCCCCCATAAGACGCACGAATTTCCTGGGAGTGAGCGATTGCGCGCCGTCGGACATGGCCTGGTCCGGGTGCGGATGAACCTCGATCATCAGGCCGTCCGCACCGGCCGCCACGGCGGCGAGAGCCATCTGGGGCACCAGCTGGTGCTTCCCCGTGGCATGGCTGGGGTCGACGATCACGGGCAAGTGGGTCTCCAGCTTGGCCCATGCCATTCCCGCGAGATCCAGAGTGTAGCGAGTGTCCGTCTCGAAGGTGCGGATGCCGCGCTCGCAAAGGATAATGTTCAGGTTCCCGCTTGCAGCTACGTACTCCGCCGCGCGAAGCCATTCCTGGACGGTTGCTGCGAACCCGCGCTTGAGAATGACGGGTTTGCTGACCTTGCCGACTTCCTTGAGCAGGTCGAAATTAGCCATATTGCGAGTGCCGATCTGCAGGCCGTCGGCTTTCTCCGCAACCAGGGCCACCTGGCGCACGTCCATGACCTCGGTCACGAAGGGCAGGCCGGTCTCCTCCCGGGCTTGCACCATGAACTCAACGGCCTGTTCACCCAACCCCTGGAAATCGTAGGGCGATGTGCGGGGTTTGAAGGCACCGCCGCGGAAGACCCTGGCTCCGCCCTCTTGCACTGCCCGGGCGGCCTCGAGGGTCTGTTCCTGGCTCTCGATGGAGCACGGGCCGGCGATGACGCTCACATGCCCCGCCCCAAACAAGGCGTCCCCGATGCCCACCGGGATCGGTTCGTGCTCAAGCTCGCGACTCACCAGCTTGTACGGGCGCAGAATCGGGACGACGCGCTCCACGCCGGCCAGGACCTGAAGCTGGCTGGCGACCGCTTCCTTCTCGCTCTCATGAGCGCCGATGGCCCCAATCAGCGTACGTTCCACGCCGCGGGAGACGTGGTGGCCGTACCCGCGCTCCTCGAGACGTTTGATCACATTCTTTATCTGCTCTTCGGTGGCGCTGGGCGCCATGACGATGATCATTCCGAAATGCCTCCGCGAGATCGGCCTGACGCTCAGACCCGCCGGCGCTCTCCCACGCGGCGTGTGCCCGTTTCTCTTATGATTGCTGGCGCGCCGCAAAGGCGCGGTTGCTGCCGCGATCCTGCATTCTATCGTCCCAGAACGTCGGCCAGGGCGTCGATGAACCGCTGGTTCTGGTCGGCGGTTCCGATGGTGACCCGGATCCAGGTGGGAAAGCCGAATATCTCCCCGGTGCGCACGGTGACGCCGCGACGCATGAGCAGGTCGAAGCATTCCCGGGAATCGATGCCGGTGTCCAGGAAAATGAAGTTAGCCTCGGTGGGCTGGTACTCGATGCCCATCTGCTCGAAAGCGGCGTAGAGTTGCCTCTTGCCGGCGCTGTTCATCGCCACGCTGCGCCGCACCTGCTCGGGGTCCCGGATGCTGGCGATTGCCGCGACCTGTGAAATGCCGCTGACGTTGAAAGGCTCGCAGGTGAGCTTGATCGCCACGGCCACATCAGGATGAGCAATGCCGTAGCCGATGCGCAGGCCCGCGAGGGCATAGGCCTTGCTGAAAGTCCTCAAGGTGATGCAAAGCCGCCCCTGCCGGGCATACTCCAGCGTGTCCGGGTAGTCAGGATTTTCCACATACTCCGCGTACGCTTCGTCGAAGACCACCATGACGTGATCCGGCACTGCCTGCATGAAAGCATCGATCTGAGCGGCCGTGAGTATGGTGCCGGTGGGATTGCACGGGTTGCCGATGAAAACCAGCTTGGTCTTGTCGGTCATCGCCGCGAGCATCGCGTCGAGGTCGTGGTCCATGCCGCGCGGGCCGGTACTGGGGATCTGCACATGCTTGCAGTTCATCACCGTCGCGGTGAAGGGATACAGGGCGAAGGGTGGCATGGAGTAAATGACCTCCTCGCCCGGGTTCAGCAATGACGTGCCCAGCATGTGGATGATCTCATCGGAACCGCGGCCGATGATGATGCCCTCGGGGTCCACGGAGTAGAACTCGCCCAAGACGGCGCGCAACTCGGTCCAGTTGGGGTCGGGGTAGATGTAGACGTCCTGGAGCGCTGCGCTCATGGCCTCGATGGCCTTGGGTGACGGCCCCAGCGGGTTCTCATTTGAGGCCAGCTTGGTGACTTCGGTGATCCCCAGTTCCTCCATGACTTCACGGGAGGATTTCCCCGGGGAGTATGGGGTGATTGTCTTGACGTTCTCGCGAACCAGATCCCAAATACCGGCCAATTCAGTCACTCTTTCGGTTTGGTGGCTTTTCCGCCTTCTGTAGCTTCGCGGCGCTTATATGTGTAGCACAAAAAGGACATACTGGCAATTCGCCGGTAGCTTCGACTGAAAAGAATATCTGTTCGATAAAACACTTGACTCTGAATCGGAAATGTTTAGAATGAGCGTTCGATAAATCAGAGCGCCTTTGGGGGGCGTCGGAAATGCAGATGGCATCACTCGAAGCCTGCGGGGCACATCCAGACTTGCTGAAGACCTGGTCGATGCAGTACGGAGACGAGCTCCTGCCGATCCAGGAGAAGGCTGTGCTCGACGGGCAAGTCCTGGCCGGCAAGAGCATCGTGGGCTGCGGCCCCACCGGTTGTGGCAAGACCTTCATCGGTGAGATGGCCGCAACCCATGCCGCGACCCATGCACGCCGCACTGTCTACCTGGTTCCGACAAAGGCTCTTGCTGAAGCGAAGTACCACCAGTTCTCCCAGGCTTACCGCTCGCTGGGTCTGCGGGTGGACATTTCCACCGCTGAACGGCGGGGCGCAGACAGCAGGCTGTCTCGGGGCGACTTCGACGTCCTCGTGACGGTACCCGAGAAGCTCTGGGCGCTGGTGCTGGACTCGCCGGGGCTCGTGGGGACCGTGGGTACGGTGGTAGCCGACGAACTTCAGGTGGTGGGCGACCCCGACCGCGGCCCATGTCTGGAGTTGATCCTGGCGAGATTCCGGCAGGTCCCGTCCATCCAGATTGTTGGGCTGTCTGCAGTGCTGAGTAACGGGCCGGAGCTGGCCGACTGGCTCGGGGCGCGGCTCATCCAGGAGCGTCGCAGGCCCGTGGAGCTTCGCAAGGGCATCTGGAGTGACGGCGTGTTCCGGTACCTGGAGCACAATTCTGGTCTTGCGTCGTGGGAGGAGTTGCCGGCGTCTGTACACGAGGACATGTCCCCGCTCGAGGCCGCGGCGTGTCTCGCAGGCCGGTTGGCACAGCAGGGCGAGTCGACCCTGCTTTTCGTGCCGGACCGCCTCAGCACCGTGCGCGGGGCACAGATGATCGCCGATGAACTGGGCTCCGGAGGTGCGCAGGCGGCCCTGGACGCCCTGGGAGAGCTAACGCCGACGCGGGCGGTGGTTGAACTGCGCGAACTGCTCCAGTGTGGCGTCGCGTTCCACAATGCGGATCTACACTTCGCGGAGAGACAGGTGATCGAGCAAGCCTTTGCAGCAGGCGAGATTCGCTGCCTGGTCTGCACCACCACGCTTGCGGTCGGCGTCAATCTGCCCGCACGGAATGTGATCGTGGACCCCCGGAAATGGTGTGCCGTGGGAAGTGGACGTCCCACCCTGGCCCCCATGGGTCGCGCGGAGTTCGAGAACATGGCTGGGCGGGCCGGCCGGCTGGGGTTCGTTGATCAATTCGGCCGCGCGATTCTCCTGGGCGAAGCCGGGTTCGCTTCCGACTGTCTCCTGAAACGGTACATCGAGGCAGAAGCGGAACCGGTGGTTGGTCAGGTTTTCCAGTTGCCCCCGCTGCGCCGTCTGGTGCTCTTGAAAGCCCTGGAGCATGCCGGTGACCCCCTGCCGGGCAGCCTGCGACTGCTCTCCGTGAGTGAAGACCGGGTAGAGACGCCTGAGGAGACATGGGCGACGGAGACGGCGGTGAAGTGGGGACTGGCTGAGGAAGGGGCCTTCGGTGATGGCCTCCTGCTCACCGGAGCAGGGCGTGCCGCCGCAGCTTCGGGGCTCGCGGTGGAAAGCGTGGGACGCTTCCTGGTCTGGCTCCGTGAATCCGGTCGCGCTCCGAGCAACACGGAAGCCCTGATCCTGGCTTCGCAGAGTCGGGAGGCGAGAGAGGTCCCGCTGCCACAGGCACGCCCGGATCAGCCCTGGCGTGGGGCTCTCGAGCACCACTTGCGACGCGGGGGCGCCTGGTCGGAAAGTCTGGGCGAATTGGTGTCCCACGGCCTGTCACGGGCGGACGACTGCGAGCACGCCGCACGCGTAGCTCTGATCGTCGCGCACTGGATCGGTCACGGCGCAAGCGGTGAACTGGAAGAGCAGACCGGCGTGCCGGCCGGTCGAGCAGCGGCCCTCTGCGCCGCGGTTGGTTGGGCGATCCAGTGCATCGCGCGTCTGGCCAAGGAGTACCGCGCTGATCCACTGGATGTCCAGCGTCTGGAGCGCTTCGGGGAAGCCGTGAGTGCCTCTTTGCCGGAAGAGTGCCTCGAACTGCACCGTCTTCGGATACCAGCGTTGCAGAGGGACCATGCACTGGTTCTGATGGGTCACGGAATCAGCAACAAAGCGGCCATCGCCGCCGCCACCGATGAACAACTCCGAGCGGTCCTTCCGGATAGTCTCGTGGCTGTGCTGCGCCGAGTCGCCGGCTGTCCCACTTCGCCCGAAGCGCTATCTGAGACTGCGGGCGAAGCCTCCAATGAATCCGGCGCGCGGGAGCAGGACACGGAGGGAGTCCCTTTGCTCGCGCTGGACCCCGACAGGCCGGACGTTGCGCTGGTGAATGGCAGCGAGGTGCGCCTGCGGCCCATGGAGTACCAGTTACTCACGCTGCTTGCGGCCAAGCCGCGCCGCTGCGTGAGCTTCGATCTTCTGTATGACGCCCTCTGGGGAGCGCGCGATGCGGTGGAGCCCCAGCAGATCTACTGGCACCGCCACAATCTGTCGCGGAAACTGGAGGAGGCTCTTCCCGGGAGACACGAGCCGGTGGTCAGGACCATCCCACGCAGAGGACTGATGCTGGATCTTCCGCGCGAGCGGGTGTTAGCGGCGAGTTGACGAGTCCCGCTCGTGGCAGCTCGGTCTCACTCGCCGCTTCGCAGGATTGGCGGGACCCATCCCTGACGTCGGCGCTCACAGGGGTCATACTCGACAGTGACAAGAAACAGGTCCTGATTGGCGGACAGCGCTGGGGGGATGTTGGTTTGCACGTAGACGTACCCACGAGCGCGCCAGGAGATGAAGCCATCGGTGGGGGATGGAGCCAGTTCGTGCCCATTCAGACGTACGTCCAAGACCCGTGCGCGGCTATAGGGGATGCGCAGGCGTAATGCGAGACCGTGGCGGATCGGTTCCGGGGCATCGCTGGGGCGCTCGCCGCCGGTCAGGTACAGGTGAGGCTCTGGGCCCCATTGCCCGCCGCCGGATGGGTGCCGGTCGAGCAGCGCCAGGATCGGCGCTGCGTCAACGTGGGGGCATCCCGGCAGGCGCTCGCGGATCGCCTTGAGCGAACGGTCGCCCAGCCACCTGTCGGCTGCGGCCGGATTGGTAGCGCAAGCATACACCATGCAGCCGTCCATCTGCGGATTGTACGGGCCGTGCAGGATGCTGCCCTGGCGTTCCCATAGTTCGATCCGACTACGGCGCCGACTGGCGACTGTGTCCCCGTACGCAGCGATCTGATGGAGCACATTGGACATGATGACCCGTGTTGGATAACCCGGGTAGTACTCGCCGGACCAGGTGGTATTGCCGGTCTTGAGCAATGCTCGATGGCGCAACAGTCCGCTCTCCTCCCACATGCACTCCGATGCCAGCGTCAGTGTGTGATAGCGGTTGTAGCAGTAGGTCGCGGCGTAGTGCCTGGGCCGACCCCACCAGAGTTTGTGGGATATCGCGTCGAGTTCCGGCCCCCACAGCATCCGCTCTCCGTCCTGTTCGAGACGGTCTGAAGGGTAGCCCCCTGCGAGCGCTGCAGCGTCCATTCGCCTCACCAGGTCGTACTGGTACGGCCTGAGCGAAGAGTTGGAGTACGAAAATCCCGAGTTCTCCAGGCTCATGTAGCCTTCGAAACTCTCGTCGATGCCGTGCACATCCGCCAGGAGTTCGGGCTGCCAGCGGTCCATGAGAGTCTGGACAGCCACGCTCTCCGGCATGGCCTCGGGTTCCAGCGGGCCATCAAGATTCCAGTAGGTATAGGGGTCCTTGCCGTGCGTGTTCGTGTGGGTCCCGGCCGCGTAGCCATCGGGGTTCACCACCGGCATGCACACAACTACCTGCCGGCGGAGGATCTCACGCGCCGTCGGCTCCGGCGACAGAAGCCACTCCATCGTGGCCAGGACCGACCCGGAACCTGATCGTTCCACCCCCGAATGCATTGCGGTGAGAAGCACATGCTGCTTCTCCTCGGGATCGGTATCTGCCGCGGTGAGGACGGCAGCGAGCAGTGGACGGCCCAATGCAGTCCTTCCGAGGGTCTCCAGGGCCATCCAATTCGGGTGCTCTTGCGCCCATTGCTGCAACTGGCGACAGATGATCTCGTAGTCCGGCCACATCCGCGACATCGACCGACCTCCAGAGTTCACGACCGGAACCGGCCGGTGGGCGCAAAGCGCCCTGCCCGACGCGACGAAAAGGGCGACCCCCGGTTGGTCCCGGACGGCCGCCCACAGCCCCCCGATCACGTGCGCTACTTCTGAGGCATCCCCGATTTCGCGCCTTTGACCCTGATCTGGATCGTCGTCCAGAGCTGATTCCCTTTGGCGTAGCTGCCCGTTCCGGCGACGGTTCCCGTTACAGTCAACGGCGCCGTGCAACTCATGTACTGCTGGGCGGCCACCTTGTCGGACAGGTCGAGAACCACCTGGTCAGACTGCTGTCCCTGGGGAGTGAGCGCCTGAGCCACGCGCACGTCCTGTTTCTTCGTGATTACGATGTACTGCCGCACCGCCTGGTCGCCCTGGTACGCGAAGGTGACGTCCGCACCGATGGGCACCTGGATCTGGGCCCCGTAGAATGCGCCACCGGGTGAGTATTTCGCGATGCTCAAGGGGAGCACCGGAGAGGCACGTACGATGATGCTCAGAATCACGTAGATGCCGATGATGATGATCCAGACGATCTGGATGACCTCGGTCGTGGTCAGCCACCAGCCGGCGATCGCGAGGACGCCGACAATCAGCACGTCAACTGTGAACTCAAGGCCCAGTTTGAACCGCAGGTTCGTCTCGGAAGTCTGCAGCCCGTACTTCTCCGCATTGGCGCCAATGTTTCCGGCAGCGGAATACTCCGGCGCGAAGTCCATGAGAGATATGACCAGATGAATGGCAGCGAACAATAGCAGAAGATATCCTGCGAGCCTGGTCAGGTTCATGCTGTCTGCCTCCCGGTTGTGTCATGCAGTGCGAGCGGGCCCCGCACGGAATGGCTGCGATGACCGGGAGGTGAGCCTGGCCACGAGCAGGGCGCCGCATGGTGGTCCTGTCGCCTTGCACCTGCATCGGTCGCCACTGTACTCACCTCCGTGATTGGGCGGGCGTCCCCGCCCCGCGAAACCACCGGCTCGTCAGCCGGCACCTTGCCGCGCCTGCGACGGATCAGGCGGCCAATTCGCAGCGGTGCTGGAGAGCCCTGATCCCGCGATAACTCGCGGGCTGGAGAGGGACACCGCAACGAAGCGGCCGGTTATCCGCCGCAAACGCAGCCGGAACTTCCGTGGATCACTGGACCCCAGCGGAAGCTCCAAGCTGTGAAGGGAGCCAGGTTCTCTTGGAACTTTCGACATGGCCTCCCGCAATCCTTCTGCATCTGCGCGAATCAGAACCCCGCGGCGCTTCTACATCGGTCGAGCACCTCGCTCGCCTTGGCCCGGGCTCTGGCTGCGCCGGCGCGCGCGATTTCCTCCACCATCCTCGGGTCCTTGAGAAGCTCGCGCTTCCGGGCCCGCGCCTCGGCGAAGTAGTCGAAGAAGAGGGTCACCAGTCTCTTCTTCACCTCCCCGTATCCAACGCCGCCCGCCCGGTAGCGTTCCGCCATTTCCGCGGTCTCGTCGGGCGAGGCAAAGAGCTTGAACAGGGCGAACACGTTGCATCTATCGGGGTCTTTCGGGTCCTCAACCGGCGTCGAATCCGTCACGATCGACATAATCCGTTTCTTGATCACATTGTCTTCGGCGAAAACGGGGATCGTGTTGTCGTAGCTCTTCGACATCTTCCGTCCATCTACGCCGGGCACGACCGCCACGTTCTCGAGAATGTATGGCTCGGGCACAACCAGCGTTTCGCCATAGATCTGGTTGAACTTGATGGCCAGGTCCCGTGTGACCTCGACATGCTGCTTCTGATCCTGTCCCACGGGCACGAGGTTGGAGTCGTAGATCAGGATGTCAGACGCCATCAGCACCGGGTAGGCGAAAAGCCCGTGGTCGGCCGGGATGCCCTGCGAGACCTTATCCTTGTAGGCATGGCAGCGTTCGAGTAGGCCCATGGGGGTGATGCAGGTGAGAATCCAGGTCAGTTCAGTGACCTCGGGTACGTCCGACTGCCGGAAGAGCACGCTGCGGTCGGGGTCGATGCCGAAGGCCAGGAAGTTCAGCAGGACGTCCTGGGTGAGGGAACGCAACAGTTCGGGTTCGCGGATTGTGGTGAGCGCATGGTAATTCGCGATGAAGTAGTAGCAGTCATTGTCGGCCTGCTTCTGCAGGTCCACATACTGCCGCATAGCTCCGAAATAATTGCCCACGTGGAACTCTCCGGTGGGCTGGATACCTGATAGGACGCGCATTATCGATTCTCCTGTGATCGCCGGGACGTCGCTCCGGCCGCGAGCGGGCACAAAAAAGCCGCGGGCAGGTGCGAACCCGCCCACGGCGTTGACTTGCTTCGGATGCCTGACCTGCAGGCACGGGAACGGGCGGTTCGCTACGAGTGCGAACGCCGCCAAGACCAGGTTCGATGGTTCCTTTTCCGCCGGCTCATAGTGTGTATCTCCCGCGAGGCCAAGTGTAGAAGACGGGGCCGGGAGAGTCAAGACCGTGACAGGCCGGGTCATCGGTTTTGTTGGATGCGTGCCTGCCTCGTGTGTGGCAGGGTCCGCTGCCTGCGGTGTCGTGGCCGTCCGACTGTAGCCCCCGAAAGCCGGGGATTCCAGCCCCAAGAATGGGCCACAAGCCCCGGAGGGGGGCCGTCACCAGTGCTCGGGGAATGGCCTGTCGCCCCCGTAGGGGGCTCACGGTACATGGCGAGGCGGCAATCCGGGGGCTTCCACCGCCGACTACAGGCTGCCGCGCGCCTCGCGGGGTGTGGGGCAAGAAGGTTACGAACGAGACGCCAGGCACTCTGGAGACAGCGGAACTCATTCCAGATAGGGAGAGCCAGTCATTTCGGCAGGGCCAGACACCCTCCGGCCAGCGGAGCTCATGCCAAGCACAGAGAGAGCGCGATTTCGTTAGGTCCGGGCACCCTCGGGCCAGCGAGAGATGACGCGCAGGTGCCTGGAAGGCTGAAGCGCACTCCTGTGGGCATCCCTGTTCGATGCGCCGGGTTCGAGGTGGTGTTCCCATCTCGCTCCCCGACGGCTGAGGCTTCGCAGCCGACCTTCACGCCGTCAGGTCTTCGCACCGTGTCCTTCCCGACCGGTCGGACCGATTCGCTCATCAGTTGTGACTGCCGTGGGGCGAAATGCAATGCAGTTGGAAGGATTCCGGGTGCGCCGAGGCGTATTTCAGTCGTGACGTGCGCAGATGACAGGGCAGATCTGAACAATGCAGGCGTGGCTGGAGGCCAGTGATGCCGGAGCACTCGGTCGCCTATCATCACCCCGACGCAAACTTCCACGCAGATTTTCCCGACATGACGCGGGCACCCTCGGGCGATCTGGTCATGGTGCTGCGTAAGTGTGGCCCATGGGCGCACCGCGCCACGTTCGGATTTGATCGCCCGCTGACCTTCTTCGAGACCGATGCTGAGCTTCTGGTGTTGCGGTCCACCGACGGCGGCGCTTCTTTCGCTCCAGTCACCAGCCTGTTCCGCGGCCTCGCTTACGACCCGATGATCTGCACCCTCAAGGACGGGCGCCTGATGGCGGGGGCGGTCGTTGGTGAGGCAGGGACCAGACAACACCGGGCAAGCATGCGCGGTGTCCTGCACCGTCATCTGCCCCAACTCGACACGGTAATTACCCTTCACGGGATAGGCTTGTGGTTCTCCGAGGATGACGGCGTCACCTGGGAGCCGGGCCGCGAACCGATATGCGTTCCTGGCTGGGAGAACGCCTACAACCTGCGCAAGGCATTCCAGCTTGCTGACGGCACGCTCATCCTGCCAGTGACCATCGGCTATCCATGGCGGACCCGTTACGTTGGCCTGCTGAGATCCTGGGACCTGGGCTCTACGTGGGGTGATCCATCGTACGTGGCCGAAGACCCGGCCGGCCGTGCCCATTACGCGGCGGGGGTGGGGTACTGGGAGCCGGCGATGGCAGTGACCCCACGCGGCGAGATGGTCTGCGTGTGCGTTGAGGACAACCGCACTAGCGCCCCCGCGCGCCTTGGTGCGCCCCGATCTTTCGAGGCCACGGAAGACCTTCCCCGGTTGATGGTTACCCACAGCGTTGACTCGGGCTTCACGTGGAGTGGGCCGCAGGACACCAGCCTGCGCGGGGACTTCCCGAGCATGGCGCTCCTCGGAGACGGCCGCCTGCTGCTCACGTACACAAGACGGAGGCCCGGAGACGCGGCGGTGGTCTGCAGGCTCAGCGAAGACGGTGGCGTCACGTGGTCGGATGAGCGCGTGATCGCGCACTCACCTGACGGGGCCTTCTACTACCCCAACAGTGTGCTTCTCAGCGACGGCCGGATTGCCACCTGTGTGATGGCAGGCGCCCCGAATCTGGTGCGCAGCGTTGAGCTTGTGCGATGGTCTCCGGCCGATACCTGATGCGAGAAGGAGCGCCCACCATGATCTGCACGCACGAACTGGCCGCAGTCGCGCTTACTGCCACCGTGGCGCTATGTGCAACCGCAAGGGCCGGCACGCCGGGCCCCCGTGTCTCGGTGGTGGTCCCGGAAGGCTGCGGCGACCTGGAGCGTTTCGCCGCCGAAGAGCTCTGTGGCTACCTGGACAAGCTGTTCGGCATCGCCGAATGTCCTGTCGCCGACGCCCCTGCGGGTGCCGATGCAGTCCTGATCGTCGGTTCGCGAGACACACTGCCGGAGGGCCTTGTCGCGCAGGTGCCCGCGGGCCTGAGCGAGCAGGGGATCGTCCTGCGGCGCACCGAGTACAACGGCGTGCCCGCGTTGCTGATCTCCGGCGGCAGCCCACGGGCAACGCTCTGGGCCGTGTATGAGCTGGCCCACAGGTGGGGTGTGCGCAGTCTGCTCCACGGGGATGTCCTGCCACCGAAAGCGAGGTTCGCGTTGCCGAATCTCGACGTGACCCTGGAGCCTTCCCTGTCGGTGCGGCAGTGGCGGGTGGTCAACGACTTCGCTATGGGCCCGGAGTCGTGGGGCATCGCCGACTACCGTCCGGTTCTGGATCAGCTCGCGAAAATGAAGTTCAACCGCATTTTCGTCAGTCTCTACACCTACCAGCCCTTCCTGGACATCGAGGCCGGCGGCATCAGGCGCACGAGGGCGAGCCTGTGGTATGACTTTCGGTACCCGATCACCGACGACATGCCCGGGCGCTTTCTTTTCGGCGACGAGACGGAGTTCTGGAACCCCGATCTGCCCCGCGGCGCGGACTACGAGGCGTTCGCCGAGGCCGGACAGCGCCACGTTCGGGCGATCATGGACTACGCGCGGAGCCGCGGGATGGACGTGGTGGTGTCCGCCACCCTCACCGAGTTCCCGCCTGAATTCGAGCCGCTGTTACCCGGAGCAGAGAAGGTGCACCAACTTGCCGAGATGGGCATTGTGCCCGGTAAGGACACAAGCATCGACGATCCGGGGCTGGAAACTCTGGCGAAAGCAGTGCTGCGATCAACGGTTACCACGTATCCGCAGGCGGACTTCATCGCCCTGGGTACGCCGGAGTTCCGGCAATGGACCGAGCACCATGAAGCGGCTTGGGATGCACTGGACGAGAAGTATGGGATTGAGCGGGTGATCTCGTTGCCGGAAGTGCTCGCGCGGGCCAGGCAGAGGACTGGCTACCCTGGCGGTGCCGACCGCGCGCTTGCGGAAGTGCAGGGGGATATCGTGATCCTGTACTTCTACGACCGGCTGCTGTCCGACCCCGCGACCTTTGCCGGCACCGGACGCGAGGGCGTGAAGGTCGTGCTGAACAGCATCTCCGAGGAACTCCTGCCCATCCTTCCGCTAGTGTTGCCGCCGGGCTCGGAGATATTGAACTTCATCGACTACACCCCCTCGCGCATCGTGAAGCGACGGGATGTCTTGAGCAATATGCCCGTGGGCGACATGCCGGTGAGCCTGATCTACACCCTGCACGATGACAATGTGGGGGTGCTGCCGCAGTTGATGACCCGGCCGCTGCACGAACTCACCTGCGACCTGCGCGACAACCACTGGTCGGGCTTCTCCACACGGTACTGGATGATCGGGGACCATGATCCATGCCTGGCGTATCTCTCGCGGGCTGCATGGGATCGGTCCGCAACACCCGACGAAGTTTACCGAGATCAGATCGCCGCCATCTGCGGGGAAGCGGCTGTTGGGGACATGCTGGTCGCGTTCTCGGAGTTGGAAGCAGCCACGGAGGTGCTCGAATGGGAGGCCCTGGGCCTCGCCTTCCCGATCCCGGGCATGATGATGAAACACTGGCAGCCCGGAGAAGCGCCCGAGTATCTCCACCGGGTGAGAGACGGGTATGCCCGGGCGCGTGATGCAGCGCAGAGAGCAATGGCTGCGGTTCCGGGGGAACGCAGGGATTACGCGCGGTACTGGGCAGGCCGCCTGGACTTCGGGGTGGCGTACATTGACGCTATCCTGGCGATCCGCTCTGCCGCGACGGCCGAGGCGGAAGGCGACAGGGCGCGCGCTCTCGCTCTGGCGGAGAATGCGCTCGCATCTGCGGTCAGCGGCCTGGAGCAGTTCGCGGCGGTAGCAAGAGACAGGTCCGATCTGGGCGCCATCGCGACGATGGGGGAGTACGTGTACCGACCCTTGAAGGACAAGGTCGCGCAGCTCCGAGACTGAGGGAAGGCGGCAAGCACCATGCAGATATCACGTCGCAGGTTCATCGCCGGTACTGCTTGCAGCATCGCGGCGACGGCTATCGCGTCAACCGCTCGGGCCGAGGACACCCTGGTCGCCGAACGCCGGCGTGCGGCCCACCGGACGCGCAGGATCATCTTCAATAACGATGGAGACGACGCCTGGTACGCCACTGCTCCAACCGCTGAGGCATTTCTGGCCACACGGCTCGCGCCCTGCGTCAATACGCAGGTCGACACGGTAACCTACTGCACCACCGCAGACACCGGGCTGTACACACACCGGAGCAATGTCGCGGAGCTGTTCACCCGACCTCACCCGGGGGTGCCCATTTCGAGCGAAGTGCGGCTCGTAGAGCGACTAGCCGAACAGGGCACCGATGTGCTGGAGATTGCCGTGGACTTTCTGCACCGTAATGGCAAGGAAGTCTGGTGGTCACACCGGATGAATGGAATGGAGGACATGGTTGCGGGCTTCCTGCTCGGCAGCTACAAAGCCGAGCACCCGGAATGGTGGCTGGGCGCCGAGGGCGACGACAGGAAATACCCGCCGGGAGATCACCGGCACTGGTACCGGGTTCTGGATTACGGTGTGCCGCAGGTGCGTGAGCACGTCCTGTCGATCATCGGCGAGGTCATTGAGAACTACGATATCGACGGCGTTGAACTGGACTACCTGCGGGACCCGTGGCTGTTCAGGGAGACATTCAGCGATCCAATCAAGGCGGTGACTGAGGAGCACTGCCATGTGATGGTCGACTTCCACCGGCAAGTAAGGAGCATGCTTGATGCCAAGGCCAAGAGGATCGGCCGTCCGTTGCTTCAGATCCTCCGCGTCCCCAAGTGGCCGGAGCTTTCGCGGTTTGTCGGTCTGGACATCGAGGCCAACCTGCGCAGCGGCGCGGTCGATGTGCTGGTGGGAAGCGGCGGCTACACACCCTTCGCGATGCCGCCGGTTCCCTTCATCGAGTTGGCCCATCGCTACCACGTCCCCGCATACGTGTGCATCAGCCGGTCGGGTATGAAATCGCGCGGGGCAAACAGCCTCCGCGACGCTCTTCCCGCCTGGCGCGGTGCTGCGATGAACCTGTGGGATGCCGGCGCGGATGGACAGTACATCTTCAATACCATGCCCAATGAAGGGGACCTGCCGTTGCAGGTCATGCGTGAGATCGGTGACCCCGGTACGCTCGACGGCAGGGAGATGCTCTTCTGCCTGGATAGCCGCGAGCATCTGGCCGGGGCCGGCTGGACAGCGCCGGTCATCAAGCTCGATGAGCTCCTCCCGATCGCCCTCAAGGACGGCGCGACCACAGCCTGCGAGTTCTACGTCGGCACCGATGTGACCACGTTCCGCAGCCCGAAAATCAACCTGCGGCTGTTCTGTCGAGGCACAAGTGTCGGCGACAGCGTGACGGTCTTGCTGAATGGCGCGGAACTGGCGACCATTTCAGGGCTCGCGACCGCAGGCGACTTCATCGACGTTCCCGTGGGCGTGGAACAGGTCCGGTATCGGACAAACCAGCTTGGCCTGAGACTTCGGCGAGTCGGGAACCCACAGGAAGAAGCGCAACTGGTGCATTTTGAGCTTACAGTCAGCCCGCAGGGATAGCCTGGCACGTGAAGGGAGACTGGTTCATGAGACTGGTGCTGGACAGGCGAGCGTTCATCAGGGCGTCGGCGGGAATTGCGGGAGCCGGACTGGTGTTCTCGGGCAGCGCCGGGGCTGCCGGCCCGCAGGACGAACCGGCCGAGCATGCCCGGCTCCGAGAGGCCGCGCGAAGGCGCAGACGCAGGATCATCTACAACAACGATGGCTGCGACATCATGTTCGCAGGCGCCGGGACCCGCGAAGGGTTCCTGAATCAGCGCTTCAACCACGCGCTGAATACCCAGGTGGACAGCATCTTCTATTGCACCGGTGAGACCACCTGTTTCTCCCACCTGGCGCAGGTGGGAGAAACGTACGGTGAATACTGCACCGAATCCTCCGGGGAGATGGCCCTGAACACCAGGGGCAACATCGCATCCCTGAAGGACGCGGGGCTGGATGTGCTCCAGATCGCGGTGGAGTTCTGCCACGCCAACGGCATCGAGATCTTTTTCAGCCACCGGATCAACGACATTCACGACACTTACGTTGACTGGTTGCTGGGCCGGTGGAAGCGCGAGCACCCCGAGTACCTGATGGGCACTCGCGAGGAGGCTGCAAGAGCAGGTGGAGGCGATTCGCCGCGGCACTGGTGGTCAGCGCTGGACTTCGAGAAGCCCGAAGTGCTTGATTACCTGGTAGCGATCGAGGAGGACGTTTGCCGCCGCTATGACATCGACGGGGTTGAGATCGACTACTTCCGCTCCCCCATGTTCTTCCGGCCGAATCTCGACTTCCAGCCCGCCACCGAAACGCAGGTGGGGATCCTTACGGGCTTCCAGCGTCGCCTGCGGGAGCTGACCGTCCGCCTCGGGACACAACGGGGCCGCCCTATACTCATGGCAACCCGAGTGCCTGCCACAGTGCAAAGATGCCGCCACGTGGGCATCGACGTGGAGAGCTGGTTGCGCGAGGGACTGACAGACCTGCTTCCCATCGGTGGCGGCTATGTACCCTTCACCGAACCCATCGACGAGATGATCGCGCTGGGCCACGCCCATGGTGTGCCGGTCTACCCGACCATCAGCGCCTCAGGGATGCGGGGCCGGGAGCAGAGGTACGGCTCGATCGAGGCGTGGCGTGGGGCTGCGTCCAATGCGTGGCACAGAGGCGCCGACGGTATCTACATCTTCAATCTCTTCCCCGCCGGGCCGGATCCGCGGTTCCGGGAGCTAGGTTCGCCGGAGACCCTCGCGGGACTGGACAAGCTCTTCGTCATCGACAACATGCGGGTTCTCGAAGGGGACCTGGTCCAGGGCATTGAGCAGAGCCAGGCCCTGCCACGTCCGATCCCGCGGGATGGTTCGCCGCTGCGCGCGATCCTGCCGGTGGGCGACGACTTCAGCCGTCAAGCGCCCAGGGGTATCACAATGCGGCTGCAGGTCCAGCCCGCCGATCTCGTCGCCGATCTGAGAGTCGCGCTGAACGGGTTGACTATCGCGCCAACGGCCAGGGACAGCGCGAGTGGCTGGCTGACCTTCGCGCCGGAAGCCGCGGCGTTCAAGGCTGGCGATAACGCCGTAGATTTGTCTCTTCCTGCCATGCAAAGCGAGGTGGACGGCGCCCAGCTGCTCGCGGTGGAGCTGGCTGTGCGGTACTGAGAGCCAGACCCCGTCTGTCTGACGCCGTGGGTGCTGACCTGCCGGTCCGCACGTTGTTTTCTTGCATGTGCTCGGCCACCGGGGCCGAGGGCTCGTTACGCCATAGGTGGCGCGATTTCGGCGAGGAGAGCCTGCGCCGGTTCCGCGTCGATGACCAGCACCGCGATGACGCCGGAGTACTTGATGAAGCAGCGCAAAGCGTGGGGGCGCTCCGCGGTTCCGGTCGCCATGACCACCGTGCCCAGGGTCTGCTTCGTCTTCTCCTCGTCCGTGCGGGACTTATTGGCCACGCGGATGAAGTCACCGAGGGTTGGGGTCAGAAACCGCGCCTTGGCGGTGCTGATCGGTTCGAGGGCCTCGTGCTGCCTCATTCGCGTGGGGTCGTAGTACAGCCGCCCGGCGATGTCCTCTGCTGCCCCCGCCTGCGTCAGGGATGCCATCCTCGCGAGTCTGGGCGAACCCCGTACCGGATGGCTGCGGAACACGTGCTCAGGACCTACTGCTCCATCTCGTGGTGGGCTTTCAGCTTCGCAATGAAGTCCGGCTGCAACTCGATGCCCGATGCACGGCAGTGATCGAGGATGTCGTTTGACAATGCAGTGTTCAGGTGAGAGTGTTTCACCGCCCCGTTGATCGCCAGGAACCCGGTTCGGTCAACAAGGTCGGGCTTCGCCTCGCCGCCAACAAACGGGGCATGCACGGTGCAGTTGGTGAAGCGCGTCCCCAGAGTGCTGTCCAGGGCATAGATATCGCCTTCCAGGTTCTGCAACTCGGGCTGGAACCGGCAGGCGGTAAATGCCAGTTCCCCTCTCAGGTCAGGCGCATGTGCAGCGTTGATTGAGCATCGCTCGAAGAACGCGCTGGCCACGCAGTTGCTCAGGTTGATGCCGACCCCCTCGCAGTCGCCGAAGCGTATCTTCGGGTACAGGGCTCGTTCATCGGTGTAGTCTTTCGCGTCCCCACCGATGAGCAGGTGCACACTGCTAGCATCTGCCGGTCCCTCTGGGACCAGTCGTTCCAGTTGTACGTTTTCCACCGTGATCTCGCAGTTGTGCCGCAGACGGTCGCCGTCATAGCCGCCGGGATACCGCAAGTCGTAGTCCTGTGGGCTGGGGATGCGCATGAGGCGCACGCCCTGCTCCCGTCCGATGACGCGGACATTCCTCAATGTCACCTGAGTTGGGAAGAACAGGCGGCCTCCGTGCTGGGCCCTGGAGAAAGGTACCACGTTCATCAACCAGCATTGCGCTGTGGAGTCGGGCGCGGCGGAGTAGTCCACGATCAGGTCATCGATGGTAATACTGCGCCCGTAGCCGACAGGGTACTGGTAATCGAAGTCGGCCATGCGGTAGTCCAGCACGGTTACGCCGCCGGATCCAGGCGGCCTGAGCGTACAGCCGCGCAGACGAATGCGCCCGTCCCACGTCGAGCCGTAATCCCGGCGGAAGCTCACGAAGCTGCTGCCGACTCGGGTGGTGTTGTCGATGAACAGATCGCCGCCGCCGGTGACGGAAATCCCCTTGAGACCGATGGCGCAGTCCTTGATGTACAGGTTCCATCCGTGGAAATGCACATCAATGCGGTTCAGATTGCACCGCTCGAAATGGATGTTCTTGATGAGATTGGTGCCCAGCACACCCCAGGCCACCCAGCCCGCTTCGGCGGTGATGTTCCGGAATGTGCAGTTGAGCATACGCGAGCCGCCAATGCCGTAGGTGCCGTGGGCCACCGGGGTCTCGGGTGCCTGCCGGTTCTTCTCCCAGGGCATGGCGCGAATGTTTTCAAGGGTCACATCGAAAACCCGGCTGAGAGTGTAGAAGCCGTTGCGCGGTTCGCTGGACAGGTCCCGCTTCCCCGGCTCCAGCCCCATCCATTGCCCACGGATGATGGTGCGGCTGCGCTGGATCGAGAATCCGTTGTGGTGGTAGCCCTTGGTCCCGGCGACCGGCGAGTCTCCGGAAACGTAGAAGCCGCCGCCCTCGATGACGAGATAGGTACTGCTGCAAGGGGTCACCGTCACAGAGGTGAAATCTTTGAACTGCCAGGCGATGTCACCGATGACGTACCCTTCCTCTTCGACGTAGAAGAACTCTTCTCGGGCCCAGCCGCGGTTGCCCTCGTAGCCCGCACGAATGCCGATGCGGTCGTTGTTATCCTGGACGATGACCAGGTGGCCTGCATATTCGGCCAGCTCGGGGATGAGCTGCACTCCGGGCCGGATCCTGTCCAGAAGCGCCTGCTTGAGCTCGTCATTCAACTCGAGGGTCGTGGTGGGTTTATCATTGAGCACTACGAAGCGGGGGTTGCGCAGGTCATTGAAGCGCTCATCAATGTGGAAGACGGTGTTGCCCCAGTTGGTGTTTGTCTGGATTGGGATACTGTGGGTTTCCTTGATCCAGAACTCGCCGGACAGGTTGATGACGGGGACCCGATGTTTGCAGGCATACTGGTGCGCCAGCTTGATCTGCACCCCGTCGTCATGCTCTCCATCTCCGTGGGCGCCGAACATCCGGTAGTTGACGGCTCTCTGCTCCAGCAGGACCGCTACCCTTCCATCCTGGAGCGCAATGATGTCGGCATCATTGGGCACGACGCTCTCAAGGGGGGTCTCTATTCGGTATAGAGCTCCGCCGCCGTCCCCCGGAGAATGGAAGCCTGTCGTCCGGACCAGGACGCCGGTGGAAGCGTCCGTCCAGTTCTTCAGGGATTGCACGGTGGCCAGCTGGACGACAGTATCCGCTGCGGGCGTGGCAGGATTCATCGCGGCCTCCTGAGCAAGAGGCGCTGTTCCGCATTGGCAGAAGAGCGTCCCAACGATTACGAGGGCAGCCACATGCAGGCACACCCGCGGTGTGTGAGCTATGAGACTGGTCATGTTGACCTCCCGACTGCGTCTGTCCGCGGGGATGCCCAGGTGGCTGACAGAGTGGCGCCAGTTACCGCGGAGTCGCTGCCAAGGGTGAGTCTTGGGGCAGCGATCGCGTCGCGACTGGCGCGGCACCCTGAGATGCCTTCACCGCCTCGGCCAACTCCCAGCCCCGAGGCGCCGATGCTTCGGCGCGGTCCTCAGTCGATCCTGATCGTGCTCACGTCGAAATTCGGCTTGGGCCACTGTGGGTCCATTTCTCGCAACGCGTCCGCGATGATCTCTGCCACCACCATGTTCCGGTACCACTTGCGGTTCGCCGGTATCACGTACCACGGCGCGATATGCGTACTGCAGCGCTCCAGCACCTCCTCGTACGCCCGCATGTAGTGATCCCAAAGCGCGCGCTCCGCGGAATCGTTGGGGTTCAACTTCCAGTGTTTGGCTGGGTCCTTGATGCGGTCCTCGAGGCGCTCTTTCTGTTCGTCTTTGGAAATGTGCAGGAAGAACTTGATGATCCGCGTCCCCGAGTCTGTCAGGAGTTCCTCGAAGTTGTTGATGTGCGCATATCGTCTGCGCCAGACGCTCTCGGGCACCAGTTTGTGAACACGCACGACCAGCACATCCTCGTAATGCGAGCGGTTGAACACCATAATGTGTCCGGCGCGGGGCGCCCACTGGTGGACGCGCCACAGGAAGTCATGGCGCAGTTCCAACGGCGTCGGGACCTTGAAGCTCTGAACATGGCACGCCTGGGGGTTGAGACCGCTCATCACATGCTCGATGGTCCCATCCTTGCCGCCTGCGTCCATGGCCTGAAGGATGATGAGGAGGGATCGGCAGCCCTCAGCGTACATACGCTCCTGGTACTCATGCATGAAATCCAGTGCGGCCAGGGTGCGCTCGGAGACCTGGTTGTCGTCCTTGTCCAGCCCGCCGTGTTCGTCGGGGTCAAAGTCGGCGAGTTTCACACTGGCTCCGGGCGTGATACGGTACCTTTCGTGCATGGCATTGACCTCCAGGTACGGCCGTCGTGCTTAGCAGCACCTTTTCGGCGTGCGGGAAGGCATTCCTTCGTCGCCGTCGAAACTGCCGCAAATCTTGTACCTGGAGGGTACACGCAATGACACCGATCAAGCAGTCCGCATGCTGGGGATGCCTGATGAAGGGCGACGTCAAGCCCGAGGACGGCATCAAGGCCGCCGCCGAGATAGGCTTCGCATCCATTGAGATGGGCCCGCAGGAGTATTTCGGAGCGATCAAGGATGCGGGATTGGACATCGCGATTTTCGTGGGGCACAAGTCTCTCGCGGACGGGCTGAACAAGCGCGAGAATCACGAGCGTATCTACGACGAACTCATGGCCAGCCTGGAGATTGCGGTTGAGTACAACGTGCCCAGCCTCCTTTGCCTGAGTGGGAACCGTTACGACGGGGTATCCGACCTGCAGGGAGCGGAGATTTGCGCGGAGATACTGGCGCGAGTTGCCCCGGCAGCCGAGGAGAAAGGTGTCACCCTGTGCACCGAGCTTCTCAACAGTAAGGTCAACCACCCTGGTTACATGTGCGATAGCACCGAGTGGGGTGTGCACCTGTGCAAGATGGTGAACTCACCGCGGGTGAAGCTCCTCTATGACATCTACCACATGCAGATCATGGAAGGCGACCTGATCCGCACCATTCGCGACAATATCCAGTGGTTCGGGCACTTCCACACCGCGGGCAATCCGGGCCGCAATGACATGGACGAAACCCAGGAGATCTACTACCCGGCGGTGGCGCGGTGCATTGCGGAATTGGACTACCAGGGGTACGTGGGCCACGAGTTCCTGACCAAACGTGAGAACGGGATCATTGGCATGCGTGAGGCCTTCGCGGTCTGGAACGTGGGTTAGGGGCTAACCGCCAGTGAAACTCTGGGCCCGGGCGTCCTGGCGGACGCTGATTGGATTGGGTTGGTTGGCCGAAGGCATGTAGGGCCCGCGCTGAAGCACGGGCCTGAGGGGCCGGCGCTCCGTATCCGGAGCGTTTCGGCCCGGGCGTCCTGGCGGACGCTGATTGGATTGGGTTGGTTGGCCGAAGGCATATATGGCCCGCGCTGAAGCACGGGCCTGAGGGGCTGGCGCTCCGTATCCGGAGCGCTTCGACCCGGGCGTCCTGGCGGACGCTGATTGGATTGGGTTGGTTGGCCGAAGGCATATAGGGCCCGCGCTGAAGCACGGGCCTGTAGTGCCGGCGCTCCGTATCCGGAGCGCTTCGACCCGGGCGTCGTGGCGGACGCTGATTGGATTGGGTTGGTTGGCCGAAGGCATATAGGGCCCGCGCTGAAGCACGGGCCTGTGTGGCCGACGCTCCGTATCCGGAGCGCTTCGACCCGGGCGTCCTTGCGGACGCTGATTGGATTGGGTTGGTTGGCCCAAGGCATATAGGGCCCGCGCTGAAGCACGGGCCTGTAGTGCCGGCGCTCCGTATCCGGAGCGCTTCGACCCGGGCGTCCTGGCGGACGCTGATTGGATTGGGTTGGTTGGCCGAAGGCATGTAGGGCCCGCGCTGAAGCACGGGCCTGTGTGGCCGACGCTCCGTATCCGGAGCGCTTCGGCCCGGGCGTCCTGGCGGACGCTGACGGGATTGGGTTGGTTGGCCGAAGGCATATAGGGCCCGCGCTGAAGCACGGGCCTGTGGGGCCGGCGCTCCGTATCCGGAACGCTTCGGCCCGGGCGTCCTTGCGGATGCTGACGGCAGGGCATTTCGTCCGCAGGACGATTGGCCCAAGGCCCGTAGCCCCGTGCTTCAGCGCGGGGCCACTCGGGCAACGTTAGCGAGAACATTTCGTCCGCAGGACGATTGGCCCGAGGCCCGTAGCCCCGTGCTTCAGCGCGGGGCCACTCGGGCAACGTTAGCGAGAACATTTCGTCCGCAGGACGATTAGCCCGAGGCCCGTAGCCCCGTGCTTCAGCGCGGGGCCAGTCGGGGGACGTTAGTGAGAACATTTCGTCCGCAGGACGATTGGCCCAAGGCCTATAGCCCCGTGCTTCAGCGCGGGGCCAGTCGGGGGACGTTAGTGAGAGCATTTCGTCCGCAGGACGATTGGCCCAAGGCCCGTAGCCCCGTGCTTCAGCGCGGGGCGCAACTTACCCCCAATATTCTCTCGTCCACTTCTCCAGCTTCTCCAGCACCTGCTCAGCCTGGGCCATGTTGTCTACCTGTCCGCAGTATAGGAACGTGAGGTCGGGGCGAAACTCCCGCACCGCCTGCTCCAAGTCATCGACCCCGCAGTAAAGGAAGATCGCCTTGCCCCTCTCCTGCGCACGCTTGAAGATATGCAACCAGTGTTGGAAGCCACCCGGCTGCCCCGCGCCGGGGACCCACTGCAGCATGCTCAGGTGCGGCAGGTCGAGTATCCGCTCGAGATGCTTCACTGCGTCCGGGCCGTCCAGGTGGTAGATAGCCCGGCCGGTGTGGGCGGTGATGCGCTCGAGTTCAGGGATTATGAAGCGCTCGAACATGGCGGGGGAGAGGGTGCAGGAAATGTCGGACTGCACCGTCACCAGCGGGTCGGGGCTCCAGACAGGATAATGATGGTGGGTGCCCTCGAAAGCTGTGGCGCACATGGCCGATATTTCGTCGAACATCCCTATGAACGCAGTGGTCATGGTCTCCAGTGAGTGGCTAACCTCGTCCGGGTAGTCGCTCAGAGCCAGAAGAAACCGGCACGGGTCGCAGAGCACTGAGAGCAGGTCGTTGGGCGTGAGCATGGGCGGGATGCCCACGAAGAAGCGGTCCCGGCCGGCTTCGATGAGCCGCGCCATGATAGCCTTCAGCCTCCGCCAACCCTCATCGTCCCAGGCGGTGGACCAGTCGGGCAGGTTCGTCCAGTCATGGACGATCTCTCCGAACCAGACGGTTGCATCGTCCGCGTACAAAGGCGCGCCGAATGATGGAAGCCACCCGGCCATCATCGCGTGGGTCACCGTTGGCAGAGCCTCGGCCACGCAGATGCTGTTTGTGAAACGGGCCTCGGACGCGGCGATAAGGAATTCCGGGTCGAAGTACTTCTGCTCAGGCGATTCGGGCACGGGAACCGGAATGCGCTGGTTTTCGGGAGCTGCGACCGTGAGATAGATCGGCGGGCGAGTGATAGGATCGCGGTTCCAGAAGCGACTCATCTGTCGAGCTGCGGCGGGCCAGTCAGCGTGGAAGGACAGGTTCATTGGGCCTCCTGGGCGGTCTGGGCATCGGTTTCGCGAGAACGGAAAATTCCGCGCATCGGGTGCCGAAACCTTCGAGGCCCGGGCGTCCTTGCGGACGCTGACGGCCGAGGGTTGGTTGGCCCAAGGCATATAGGGCCCGCGCTGAAGCACGGGCCTGAGGGGCCGGCGCTCCGTATCCGGAGCGCTTCGGCCCGGGCGTCCTGGCGGACGCTAACGGCCGAGGGTTGGTTGGCCGAAGGCATGTAGGGCCCGCGCTGAAGCACGGGCCTGTGGGCCGGCGCTCCGTATCCGGAGCGCTTCGGCCCGGGCGTCCTGGCGGACGCTGACGGCATTTCGTCCGGAGGACGATTGGCCCAAGGCCCGTAGCCCCGTGCTTCAGCGCGGGGCACCTTCCGGCGGCGTTCACGGAGACCGTTTCGCCGGCCC